>NZ_LQXP01000048.1:0-19561 GCF_003268405.1 Acinetobacter sp. CFCC 11171
AATGATGATCCTGAATATGGTTCTCATGTCGGTCTTGATAAGGTTGTTGGAGATAAGACTATTGATATTATTCTCGGTGGACCACCTTGTCAGGCTTATTCTCTTGCAGGTCGAGCACAAGATAAAAATAGTATGAAAGATGATTATCGTAATTATCTTTTTGAAAGTTATATCAAAGTGGTAGACCAATATAAGCCTAAGATTTTTGTCTTTGAAAACGTTATCGGTTTACTCTCAGCTAAACCGAAAGATATTCCTGTAGTTGATCTGATTCGAGAAGAGTTTGATAAACATGGTTATGCCATTGTTTCTGATTTAAAAAAGAATGCTCTCCAAGATCTGACGTTATTTGGTGTGCCACAGAAAAGAAATCGGGTAATTATTATCGGTATCCGTAAAGATCTGTGTCATGACTCAGAAACAGTATTAAGAACATTTTATACAGATATTTTGGGTCAATATCATGAGCCTCTAAAAACTGTTGATGATGCGATAGGTGACTTACCGAAGTTGTTTCCCGTAGAGCCATATAAAGTCAACGGGAAAAAATATTCTCATACTCAAGGTGAAGTTGTAGTTAGTAATCATGATCCAAGATTTCATAATCCTACAGATATCGGGACTTTTAAACTTTTAGCAGAAGATATTGAATCTGGAGTTAAAAAGTTTACCTCTACCGATGAGTTATTGAAGTTATATACTGAAAGAACAGGTAAGACTTCAGCAGTACATAAGTATTATGTATTGCGTAGGGATGAGGCTAGTAACACTATTCCAGCGCACCTGTATAAAGATGGATTACGTCATATACATCCAGACTCAACGCAGGCAAGATCTATTACCGTAAGAGAGGCTGCAAGATTACAAACTTTTGATGATGACTATGATTTTATTTCATCTGCTGGGGCTAACTACAAAATGATAGGAAATGCTGTACCCCCATATTTTTCCTATAAGTTAGCTTTAGCCATATCTCAATTTTTAAAAAGTTTCTAAATTAAAAAAATCCTGGATTTATTCAGGATTTTTTATGATTAGTTTATTTAATTGATATTTATACAATTGAGGGTTACTCAGTATCAGTATAAGAAACCACTAAATCTATGAGTTCTTCTGATGGTGTATTACAAAACTCACGTATTCTTTCAGCCACCGTTTGAGCACTTGTAAACTCTTCATCAGCATAATTATTGAAGTCAAAAAGGACCTCAGCCATACCTATTGGAAGATCTAATCCTGCTTGTAAAGCATCATAAGAATCGATATCTGAGTCACCTTGCCATTTCACAATAGCCATAGTGTATGGCGTACTTAATGGGTTATTCAGATGCTCTTGTGTGATTGCTAAGGTGTCCATATAGAATCCTGCATCCTCCCACTTTGTCAAAGTCACCGCCCATCCAATAGCACAAGCAACTGTCTTACAGTCAGTGAGAAGTTGTTCATCACTCACGAAGCCAACTGAGTCCTTAGACGGTCTTCTCCAAGTCCGAATATCAAATCTATTGGGATCAAGTTTTTCTAAAAAATCAGCTAATTCTAAAAGTAGATCTGTGCGCATAATTTATTACCTTTAATTATTCTCAATGGGGTTGTTTGCATGTCTTCTTTTGACTTCATTGATGATTTCTTGCGGAGACAGGTCTGCTTTCTTTAAATGAGCTATCAGAGTCACTGTAATTGCTAAGTTCAGGGGAATAATGCCAGTACTTTTATAATTAGTAATGGAATTGGGATTCATACCAAGTAGCGTTGCAAGATCTTTAATTGATAAGCCCATTTCTAGCAATGTAATTTGAAGCTCTGTGTAAGTCATACAGTTACTCCTACCCTTAT
The DNA here is from genome assembly GCF_003268405.1 of Acinetobacter sp. CFCC 11171. Taxonomy (NCBI): domain Bacteria; kingdom Pseudomonadati; phylum Pseudomonadota; class Gammaproteobacteria; order Moraxellales; family Moraxellaceae; genus Acinetobacter; species Acinetobacter sp. CFCC 11171. The sequence goes on from NZ_LQXP01000048.1 coordinate 1,837, forward strand.
TATTAGTAATATAACACATAAATAATGTGTAAACACATTATTTATGTGTTTGTTTTTAGGATTAAAAGAGAATTTCGTATAACAGCCATTATGTTAAATGTGATAAAGAATAGATAATAAAATTTAATTAATGAGACATAATCTGTCGTGTATTTTTTAAACAGCACACAATAAATGGTTTAAAAATAGTAATGTACTCTAATAAATTTTTTATTATCAATATCTAAGAGTTATAGAGCTATGTCACGACCAGAAATACCAAATTTAAGAACTTGGCCACGCAATTTAAGTACCTCCCAATATGGTGGATTATCTACATCTCAGTATGGCGGAATGTCCACGTCTCAATATGGTGGAATGTCCACGTCTCAGTATGGCGGAATGTCCACGTCCCAGTATGGTGGAATGTCCACGTCTCAGTATGGCGGATTGTCTACGTCCCAGTATGGCGGATTGTCTACGTCTCAGTATGGCGGATTGTCTACGTCTCAGTATGGCGGATTGTCCACGTCCCAGTATGGTGGACTGTCTACGTCTCAAGGAGGTGGCATGTCTACATCTTCAATTAATGTCTATAAAAGTAATATTCCACCTTGGCCAGTGTTTTTATTAGAACTAGAAACTAGAGGGTATCTTGCACAGGCTCAATTGATTAGAAGACATATTCCATCATTCTTATATCCTGAAAATTTCTTTTAAATTTTTTATTAAATAAAAAGACATCTTAAATCGGTGTCTTTTTGAGATGTATGTAATTCTTACATTTTTAGGTAGGGGATATTTTGTATAACTCTTTCTCATTAAAGAAAGTTCTTGAGCTTTATGCTGCCATACCACTGATATTGATAGCTTTAGCTGGAACTTATAAGTTTGGTTACTTTTCTACGTTTGATGCTTTATGGATATTACCTTCTATATCCGCTTATAGCTTATTTTACTCAATTCTAATTACTACTTTATTGTTCGCTTTTGGGAGCATAATTTCTTTAATTTATTTATCTATTTCTGCATGGGTAGGTCACTCATATTTACTGATTTTTTCCGTACTATTTATAACAATATCCATATTCCTGATAGGAAGAGAGACATCAATTGCCTTATCAACTAAGTTAATTCCGCTTTATTTTGGTGTGTTTTATTATTCCTATGTACATAGTTCTATATTTGGAGGACAGATAGAGCAATACTTTAGCTCCCCTTTAGTACTATTTTTAACGATTATTGCTTTTGGTGGTATGTTCGGAAGTGGTATGAACGATGCAAATAAAGCCATTAATAATAAAACACTCCCAATAGTATTGTTTGATCAGCAAACGTCATATCCAAGTGATCAGTCTGATTGGAGACTATTAGAAGCAATAGATACCAGATTTGTTTTGATTAATCTTAAAAATAGAACAGATTATGGCTATGAAATAAAAGTAGTTGAATACAGTAAAGTTGACAGTATCTATTAATTTAATAGCTATCAATTTTATAACGACTTTATATTTTTCCTAAAATTAACATAATACACCTTATACGAAATGTGTTATAATTCTCTTTAGAAATCAGTGCAGTAGGTTTCCATTTTTAGCCCTTCTATACCTAGATGGGCTTTTTTTATGATTTTTCACGTTCCACGCTTATTATTTGATCAATGTTTCACGACTTTGTTCATATCAGTTAAACAATCGTAGTTAATCATAGGGTCTAAAAAAACGGCTCCAAAAGCCCCTTTTCTCCGGTTCCTGGTCAATGTGCTCCGGTACTGGAATCCGCTTATTTTCCACCTGCTCCGGAGTAGTCAATCCGTCATCTTTCGGCTGAGTTTGGATCTCTACTTCTACAGGAGTTTCTCTTGGTTGAGTAGTCAATACATCATAGTTCGACTCACTTTTTGACCTAGTATCTGTTGCTATATCTAATTTTGGGTCGATAGAACTAGTTGTATAAGCTTTTGGAGCTTCTAGTAGGCGTTGTATTGCTTCAATTTGCTCATCTTTAACGTGTAACTGATCATTCTTAGCTTTTAGTTCCTCACGTTGGAACTGCTCACGCTCATGAGCCTGTTCAAGCTGTTTTTGAAGCATGTAAACCTGCTGTTCTAATAGGTGAACTTCTGACAACTTTCGTGTTTCGGTTGTCTGTGAACTGTTTACATTTCTAGAAGGTTCACCAAAGACTCGAATAGCTTCGGAAAGATCAATTTTACCGTCACTATTTTTACTTAAATTACCTTTATTAACTTGCTTATAAATGGCTTGACGAGTTATTCCATAGAGATTTGAAAGCTCAATAACAGATAGTGATTTCATCTTGTAATTTTGGTTGTCCATTATGTGAACTAAAATACATTAACAAACAGTCAACTGCTACATACACAATCGACCTTTATGCCTTAAAGCCTAAATTTTTAAGATGAGGAATAAGTTGTTTTTGTTTTATTGGATCTCGCAGCATATCTTTAATTTTAATAGCTAAGTCGTCATAACTTTCACCTTGTTGTGCTAGGTGAGATACTTCATGTAAGCGTGAAAGCTGATTACCGAACATATTAATTTGTGAATCTGTCAATTTATAAAAATTATTCTGTTCGGATTTATGCTCAATACTTTTTGATTTTTCTTTAAACGTGAAGTGAATGTGTGTGACTTTTCGACCTGTCTTTATTTGCTCGTAAGATACATTTAAAGGGCTATGTTCATTGATTTGAACTACAGCAGTATCAATAACCCATCTCTTTAAATCAGCAGACAATGGATATCTTTTCCCTAACTCCAACATACTTCTTAGAGATTCGATGGAAATCTCTCGTTTTCCTATGGAACGATATTGGCTTAGTAGCTCATAAATACGAATAGCATATGCGCTACTCATACCAGCAATATCAGATAGCGAATACTTAGTGAATTCACGGCTTAGATTAGAAATGAACGGCAAAATTTCTTTAGAAAACCGAATTCCTACAACGCTTTTACTTTCTAAAAAGCGTATGGATTGAATCCATCTCATTTTGATTGACTCATCATCAATAGCTAAATTAATTGATCTGTCATATAAGCGGTTTACACCATCTTTTAGATCTCTATAAGCTGTTTTTTCATGAACCCCAAGTTTTTTTAAATCATCAATAGTTACGCGATAAATTTCATCATCTGTAATATCTTCAGCCCGACTAATCTTACTAATAGCTGCTAAGACAATCCGTTGTTCTGTTGAGCTGAGTTGATATGAAGCCTCAATTACTTGATTTGATTTAACTACTAATTCTTTTTTAGATGTACTCATCATTTTTAATTCGATAAACTAACTATGAGTAATATAATTCTCTCATATTTGGTAGTCAATCCCTCATAGTTAAGTAGTCAATCCCTCATAGTTAGTAGTCAATCCCTCATAGTTAGTAGTCAATCCCTCATAGTTAGGAGCTGAAAGCCTTTCTGTTAAAGCCTTTCAGATAGCCTAAAAGATTTAAAAGATTTAAAATATATTAAAAAGGAAAGAATGAAAAATTGCCCTATGTTTTCGCTACGCTCAAACTCTATTGAATCTCGCTATCGCTCGATTCTTGGGGCAATTTTTAGTAAATCTCGTTATGACTTTAAAAAAAGCACAAACAATTCGGAATTCGCTTCGCTTATAGTGCTTTTTTACTCGCTTTCGCTCGTTCTAGAATCAAATTTTGGCATTTGATTTACGCTCTTTTAGATTTCACATACTAAAAAACAGTTTTTCAAAGAGTCGAAGCGCGAATTTTAGTTATGCCGCTCGTAGACACTCGCTCGGTATATACCTTCTAGGTATATTGTGAGTTTTGAAATGGATCTTGATTTGTATTTTTGCAAAATAAGCTAAATGCTCTTGTTTTGCGATTACAGCCACTTTATTGATTTAGACGTAGCTAACTCAAAAATTGGTTTAAAAGTGGCTGTAATCGCATTTTATTGCGGTTTTAAGTGACTATCTGCTTCAAAGATATAAAGTTCTGTACCGTGGTCATCATATTCACATAATCCTTCAATAACTTTGATAAACAATTCTCTGCTTCGAAAGTAGTTTTCAGTTCTTGGATGAATATATTGATAAAGCGTGGTGTTACTGACCATTCTGAAAAAATTTTGGTTATTGACGATGGTATTTTTAACTTTTTCTGGATCTATATTTTCGGTTGATAAATTAAGTTTGTTCCAGGCGGCTAGTACTGCTCCACCTAAAGCATATTTGAGCTGATTTTCTGCATTACGTTTCTTTTGGGCGTCTGTCAGTTCTTTATGACTTTTTTTGCAAAATTTCGCGCTTGTGTTCATTCTCCAGCCGGATCCGGTTTTCCAAGGCTGCTTTTTCAATTTTCTGGTAAGACTCCAGGGCACGATCCAGGCGGAAGAAATTATCCTGATCCATTTCCTGTGTCAGTAATGCCAGAATTTCTGTTTCGTTGGCCAGAAGGGGCTGCTGGTTTTTATCCTTTAGCTTGATCTGTTCAATGAGGGCCTGTCTTTTTAAAAACTGGTTTTTATCACGGTCTGCAGCTTTCAGTAGATTGAGCTGTTTGTCATTGAAGATGCCATTTGCTTGTTGAAGCAAGGTCAAAGCCTGCTGCTGGTTTTTCTTGAGGAAAGGGAGATTTTTAAGGAACTGCTGTAATGTCATGAGGTCATTTGAAGTGAGTATTTTCGCAGGTCTTCCACGGGCCGCCATCGCATTCTCCAGCATAAAATGGGTGAGGTTTTTGTGTTTTCAGTTTAGCATAGGCCGGCACGGGAAGAATTAAAAAAAATGTGGGAACATTTTTTTTAATTCTTAAGCTCGTTTCCGTGTTTCTAATTCGATATAATTACTACGCAATTATATCGAATTAGAAACACTCCTCCTCGTGCTCCGCAGGCTCTGCGAGGCCCCGGCTAAAAATGAAGGTGATATATGTTCTATTGCAACCTTGAACACACCGCAAAAAAAGCGATAAAGACACGATCAGGAAAAATCAAAGATGGCGCCACAGCCAAGAATCGCTTTCATTACATCACCCGAACGTCACACTTTAAAAGTTATAAGGAATCGGTTTCTGAGCACATTGAGTTTGTGAAATCCGGGAATTTACCCAGTTTTGCCGAGGGAAAACCGGCTGAATTTTGGCAGGCTGCAGATGTATATGAACGGAGTAATGGCCGAACCTGTTCCAGTCTGGTCGTGGCTTTACCCAAAGAATTAAACCAAGCGCAACGGATTGAGTTGGCTGAAGCGTTTATTACCGAGTTTGCCGACCGCTATCGTTTTCCATTTAGCTGCGCCATCCATAATCATGCGGGTTTAATTGCCGGGATTGAGCAACCGCATTTGCATCTGATGTACAGTGAACGGCATATGGATGGGATTGATCGTTCAGCCGAACAGTTTTTTAAGCGTTATAACCCCAAGGATCCGCAGAAAGGTGGTGCGCAGAAGCTCACGGCTGATGTATTGGGGATGGGCAAAGCACAGCTGCAGTTGTACCGACAGAAAACTGAAGAACTGATTAATGACAGTCTTATGCGGTATGCGCCAATGAAACAGGTTGAGATTCGAGGTATTCAGATAGAAGTGCCGAGTAGGGTGAGTTGTTTATCACACCGAGATTACAACAAGAAGTATGGAACCCAGCTGCAGGATGTCCCCGTGATGAATAAGGCGGTACGTTTTGCGTGTGAGAATGAACCTGAGTTGTGGGCCAAACAACAGCATATGATTGAAGAAATTCAACGTATTCGCGCTGAAAATCGTTATGAGCAGTATCGTTCGTTTTATGAGGCTGAATTAAAAAATCGAAAAGAGATTGAAGAACTAAGCAAGCAAGCTGAAACGCCACGTACTCGACAACAGTGGTATGCGCGAGAAAAATTATTGTTTTTACAGCAGAATATGCTGCAAACTTTATTGAAAGATCCTCAAACGACTGAACCTATAACATTGATTCAGCATGATTTACAGCGTTATATTGATCTTTTGAATACTGAATCGTTCGATCGACTTGAGAAATTGGGATATTTAAGGGATCTCGGCCAAAACTTAGAGGGTTCAGTTATTCAGATCGCCCCTATTGATGAAGAATTAGCATTTATACAGCGACAAGTCATTGAACGTGTGCCTTTGAAAATGAGGGAAAAAGCTGTAACTTCTGAAAAAGTAAGGAATCACGATCAGGATAATGATTTTAGTCCTGGTTTTTAGGTCGATTATTTAAGGCGCGCCATTGCATCATTAGTACCGCGTCTTCTTCTTCAAAGGTAGATTCACCTGAAATCAGCCGTTCTAAACGTTCCTCACTACTTTGTCTACATGCGTCAATCGTTTTTTGATCGAAGCTATGGCAAACAATATCCTGAGCACGTTTCCATGCTTTACGCAGTGCTAACTCCTCTGCATCTTTTTTAAGGCTTTCTTGGATACGTTGATGGATCTCATGTTGAGGATCTTTTGCCCCTGAAATTTGATCGTTCATCATTTGTTGTCGTATTTCAAACTCATTTTTAGGCTGATTCATGAGATACATACTCCACAAAATAAAATGAATCGTTTAATTTATTAATTTATGGTAATCACATACGATCAGCGAAAGTTTTTTATAAATGGCTTGTAAACTTTCTTCCGTCCTAATGATGTAAGTTATTGATTTATAGTTGAGGTAAATATCCAGCGAAAGTTTTTTATAAATGGCTTGTAAACTTTCTTCCGTCCTAATGACGTAAGTTATTGATTTATAGTTGAGGTAAATATCCAGCGAAAGTTTTTTACAAATGATTTAGAAACTTTTTTCCGTCCTAATGACGTAAGTTATTGATCTATTGCAGTTCGCTGATTTCATATTACGATAAACAAAAATCGCTTGTAAGAATATAGACACTTTAAATGGGTTCTAACAAATCGATTTCGTATAAGAGATTTTATGTTAAATAATAAAAAGGCACTTTAAATGTACCTTTTATGAAGTAAACAAAAATACTTTTAAATCATCTATTTTTATCAAAATATTCTGATGGATTTGAAAGATCTGCTCTCGAAGAGTATTTTTTTGACTCACGTCTTTCGAACTCATACTCGATAAACTCTCTAGTAGATATAGCTCTAACAGATGAATCTAGGAAAAATTCTTTTTTAAGACCATCCATAAGGTTGAAAAGGTCAGCTATATCATAAGTAATGGCATTCCATTTACGATTAAGATTTTTAGCTACTATCAGTGGTGAGGCCTGATGTGATGCTATATACAAAATCTTTGAACTCTCATTAGTAGTACTACGAATAAGCACATCATACATTTCCTGAAGTTTCCCACCGGTATGAGGATTAGAAAAATCCCAGTAGTCTAGATATGGGGTAGTTTCTTTATTAATATCAAGATATTCCTTTAATCTTGGATTGCCTGTTTTTGACCAATGAATTAATCCCGATTCATCTAATTCATCGAGTTTAGATACTGCATATCTCCAATGCTTCCCTTCAGGGGGAAATATTGTTTTCCATTGTTGTCCTGTAGAGCCTTTTCTTATACCAGGCGCATATAGGGGCAATAATCTATATTGTCCATTAACATCAACATGAGGATATTTTTTACTTAACTCTCTATCAGTCAATATTTGTTTTTGTTCATTCCATATATAGTTTTTACTCTTAGAATAAAAAAGAATAATTCTATGATTCGAACGACGGAAACCCTTTTCCTTTTTTTGAGGAAAAGGAGTTCTAACTAGAATTTCATTAATCAGATTATTTTCACCAAATACTCTATCTATAGCATTTTTGATAAGATGAGCCTGTGAAATATTATCTAAATCTATATAAATACTTCCCTCATCAGATAAAAGTCGTCTAAGTATTTCAAAGAATTCAATAAAGTATAGAGTAATTTCTTCAATACTATGCTTATTTTCCTCTATTATTACTTCAATCAGTTTAGGTTGAAAAACAATCAAGTCAAAAGATTTTGAGCGAATTTTTAACTCATTTATAGCCTGTAAAGGTCTACCTACAAAAATAACTGAATCTGAAATATCCCCTGAGAAAGATTCAAAACTTTCCCGAGAAAATCCTGTAGTTTCTGGATTAAAAAATGACTCAAGGGAAGGGAAAGTGACTAAATCACTTTTTTTTATCAGTTCACTCATTAGATCGTCTCGTAAATCATTTGACATTACTTTAGAAAAAAGTTAAAAATGTGGTAACCAATATTGGTTACCAAAAAAACCATTATATTAAGTTATAGGTGAAAAAAAAAGAGTTTCTTTACGAAACCCTTTTCCTTTAATCCATCATTAAACATGACAGAAAAATTATGCTACTTGCCGGTAAGCTTAATGATTCTTTCATAGAGGCTATTTAATGTAAAGCTTTTATGAGTCATGGATTGAATGATTTATATTGAGTAAAATATTATGTCAGAATCATTTAAAAATCATATATTTATCGAGCTAAATGAAAAGTTAGCTGGTATTATTGAAGATAAATCAAAAAGAAAATTTGTAGAAGCCGTCGTACACAAGTCTTTACGCAAGCTGAGTGACTACATGAACTCGGATTATGGTGAGGTAGATTCTTACAGACTAGCTATCTTTTTTGGTATTGAATACAGTTATGATCATCACAAATTTCATCAGAAATTATTAGATTGGTTTAAGGAAGAGGCAAAAAATATCTCTCTTGAAACTTCTATTGATGATGCTTCAGAAATTTTATTTAGAAAATTTAAGAAAAAAGTTGAGCATTAATTTCTACTTTTCTACTGAAATTAAGCTTAATTCATATGAATAGCCTGAAAGATAATTCAGGCTTTCGTTATATTAATTACCAAATTAATTATAAATTTTTGAATAGTCTCCAATTTTGTAGACATCTTTTAATTAGATAAAATGGCTAATTAATCTTGAAAAAATTCAACCATTAACTACTGTTACTAAAAAAGTTCTTTGGCAGAGGTAAGTTCAATCATATTTTTAAGATATTGCTATGCAAAATAAATACAAAATAATTGTTTTTGATGCATTTGGTACACTGGTTAAAATTGGTCAAAGTCGCTCTCCATATCGAAAACTAATGAAGTGGCTGAGAGAGGAATGCAGGAAGCCAAGCACCCAAGATGCGTATATTATTATGTCGAATTCTGTTGATATTGCTGAGTTGGCCAAGATATTTGGAAAGGTGATTCCCACTCCGCTTTTGGGCGAAATTAGTGATGATCTAGACTTTGAATTGAAGACAATTGAACTATATGAAGATACTGTTTCTATACTCAAAAAATTAAAAAACCGTGGCTTTAAAATTGCCATTTGCTCTAATTTAGCAATGCCCTATGGAGAACGCCTTAAAGAGCTATTTCCGGATATATATGACGCCCTTGTTTTTAGTTATGAAATTCAAGCGATAAAGCCAGATCGGAAGATTTATGAATCTATACAACAGGAATTTGGTTGCCAGATGTCAGATATATTATTCATAGGGGATAATCCTCTTCTAGATGTTGAAACACCTATTAGATTAGGGATGTCTGCAATGTTGATTGAAAGAGATAAGATGCAAGGATTTGATGATATTTTAGTCGATCTGCTAAAGAATTAACTTAAAAAACCTTGATAATTAGTCCAAGCTTTTTTTCTTTCGCATAAGAGATTTTATGTTAATCAGATGATTAAAAGGCCCGTAAATAGGGCCTTTCGCATAACGTGTATTATGTTAATTTTAGGGAAATTAAAGAGTAGAAATGAACTTAAATCTAAATAATAAAAAATTTGTAAATGCTAAAAATACATCTAATGGAGAAGTATCTCACGAGACTATTTTTAATTATTACCAAGTAGGTGAGCGTATAGAAGCTACCTATTCTGGTGGCAGTATTACCAATGGACATTTACTAGGTTTCATGACTTCTGAAAAAACTTTCACTATGGCATACCACCACATCAATGAGATGAATGAATTACGTATAGGTGAATGTAATACTGAGATTGAGATCCAAGCCAATGGAAAAATTAAGTTAATTGAAAACTGGCAATGGCGTAATGGAGACTGTTCTACAGGCGAATCAATACTTGTTGAAATGTAAGGTAGAAATAAATAAAGCCCTGATCTTAGATCGGGGCTTCGTAATTAATTTTAGAGAAAGTTAAAAACATGAGAAAAGAGTTAAGAGAAATATTTATTCATGGATGTAATGAGAAAATTGAGAAGAAAGGAGATAGCGTAGGTTTATCTTTCTATGCCTTTTTCAAGAATAAAAATGATAATCCTGAGCTTTTAATGGAAGCAGCTAATTGGTGGATCATGCAACATAAATTAGATCATTTCGAAAAAGCCGTAAAAATTAAAGCTCTTGTTTTAAGTGAATCTTCGCTTAACTTAACATAATGGCGGTTATACGAACTAGCCTTGTAATGCAGTTTGCATTACAATATTTTCATACATTCAATAAATGGGAAAAGTGATGGCTACTGTTAACTTCAGGGTCGATGAAGCCCTTAAAGAAAAATCATATTCAGTTCTTAGAGAACAAGGTATTGCACCTACTGAGTTTTTTACAAATGTCCTTGAATACATTGCAGCGACTGGAAAACTCCCTGTACAAAAAGCCTTACTCTCAGAAGAGGATACCGAGCTATTAGCGATTGTTCGTAAACGAATTAATGATCCTAAAGAAATGTTCGAGGAAATTACTTTAGATGACTTATAAGCTTTTACGTCATAAGGACTTCACAGCTGAATGGGAAAAGCTTCCTAGTGCTATAAGAGATCAATTTAAGAAGAAACTTGCCAAGATCATAGAGCAGCCACATATTCCCAAGAATATGCTTAGAGGGGATCTCGCAGGCTGCTATAAAATTAAATTATTAAAGGCTGGAGTCCGACTAGTTTATCAAGTCAAAGATGATCAGGTAGTTATCTTGCTCATCACCGTCGGGAAACGAGCTGACAGCATAGTTTATGACGAAGCGAAAAAGCGTATTAAAGACTGAAAATGGGAGCTATAAGCTCCCATTTTTGACTTCGTATAAGGTGTATTATGTTAATTTTAGGAAAAATTAACACTCCGTTTTACTTATTTTTTCTTAGTAGATTTTCTAGTCTTTTTCACTTCCTTTGCTTTTCGTTTTCTTTTTTCAACAGCTTTCTTCTCATCTTGATTTTTTCCGCTAGTTTGGCTTTTCTTCACTTTACGAGTGTTAATAGTATTAAGCACTGCATGGTCTAAACTCTTAGGGTTTTCTTTATTCAATTGCATTAAAGTTTTGATATTAATATCTTTTTTAAGAATAGCATTATCAAAATCTATAAAGTCTTCAGGAGTTTCTAGAGCTAATGGAGTTGTATAAAAATCTGAATTCTTATTAAGGTCTTTTTCTAATTTTTCTTTCATATTAGTTAAATAGAAAAATTTACTCTTATTAAAAATTTGGATGAATCTTTCAAGATTTTCTCCTGATCGTGGATCAAGTTCTAAGACTCTACTTATCCCCATAAAAATAGAATTTCTATAATCTATAATGTAGTTGGGGTTTTCAGCCTCAACCCTTTCAAGCATTGTATTTAAATACTCTTCATTTGGCCCGATAAGCATTCTATATTTATATGGATTTAAAGGATCTATGTCCCTAACGATGCTAACTCTTATATGGTTTTTTAAATCATCATTATTAATAGAATGGTTCAAATCATCGAAAATCTGTTTTCCAATTTTAGGTTTTCTAAAGCCTAGGCCAATAATAGGTATATCTTCTCGATGCTCGCTCTGAGCAAAACTAAAAGCAACCCCACACCAATTAGCTTTATCCCATAACTCTAAATCTATCAGATTACTAACAAATAAATGTTTTCGGTCTCTAGGCTCTAATGGTGAAAATTCTTCTGCTTCCTTAGTCTGCTCTCCTAATTTAGGTCTAATACTTTCATTGTTCCCTAACAATCGATTAACCAATTTTTCTTTTTGATCAGTATTACTTACATCATAGTAAGTATATGGTTTTAAAGAATCTAATATATATTCTTTATTCTCTTTATCTAAACAAATTGGAATATATTTCGTATTATTGAATGCATTTTCATAAACTTTTTGAAGAATATGTAAAGTTTCCCATTTTGACCCTAATCCTATATTCGGGTTTTCTGCAAAGTCTTTACTTCGCTCATAATATGTTTTTGTTGCTAGAACTAAAACAAAATCGGCTTGATCTACTTGAGATGCCATCCATAAAGGCCAACCTTGTGGAGGAGCTTCCTCATATTGATCTATTTCTGCATCTATTCCTCTAGATCGAAGATAGTTTGAGAAATCTAAAACATTATCTGCTAACTGTTTTTCTGCATGGGCATAACTAATAAAAACTCTAGGTGATTTCATTGGTGTAAAGATAAAGAAAGATTAAGTAGAGAATAGAAGAATAGTTCATAACATAAAAGTAAGTATTTAATTAAGTAACGTTTTTCCAAATTCAAAAATTTCATTATTCATAGAACTTACCCTCTATTTAACATAATGGGCGTTATACGAAATAAATCTTTATTATTTTAATTAAATCAATAATTTGTAAATTTTACATAATCCAAAAAAACACCAAAAAGCCGACTTTGAAACAAGTCGGCTTTTTATTGAACAGATTTGTCACTTTCAGCCAATAAAATTGACCAAAAAAACTCTATTCAACTTGAGTGATACAATTATGTGATACATTATTGTATATACAAATTTGAATGTTTTTTATGGAACAGTATTTTGAATGGGATGAGGCTAAGAATCGAAAGAATCAGAAAAAGCATGATATCTCTTTTGAAACTGCAAGCCTTATATTTGAAGATCCTCTACGGATCTCAATCCAAGACAGACATACCAATGGGGAAGAGCGTTGGCAAACCATTGGTAAGGTCAAAGGAGTACTGATGTTATTAGTTGCTCATACCATCTTTGATGAAGATGACTGTGAAATCATACGAATCATTAGTGCAAGACAAGTAACCAAAGCGGAGCGCAATCAATATGAGCATGGTTAGATATACACGCGAAGAGCTGAATGAAAACTTCAGTGACAAGCAAGATGCTGAAATTAAACGCTTGCTTGCTAAGGGAACTGTGTCTGATGATCAATTAGACCTGTCTGATATTCCCGAAATCACCGACTGGAGTAATGCAGTTCGTCATGGGCAATTTTATCGTCCAGTGAAGCAACAGACTTCAGTTCGTCTAGATGCTGATGTACTCGCATGGTTGAAATCACAAGGTAAAGGCTATCAAACACGTATGAACAAAATTCTACGTGAAGCAATGCTAAATGAACGTAAAAATCATCAATAAAAAAAGGGAGTTATAAACTCCCTTTTTTATTTCGTATATCTGGGTGGTAGTTTAATTTTATTAAGTTTATTGATTATCTCTTTGTCATCTTTGTACTACAGCAGTGGATCAATTTCTGTACATTATATCCAATCGCCTAAAAGTGAAGTTTTTTAATGGCTAACCATTGTGTTCTCTCAAACACTTGGTACCGCACTTGGTGATTGGATCGCTGATACTCAAGGGATAGGATAAGCTGTCTTTTTTTATTTTAGGTAAACTAATGAAAAATAAGATTTTTATAAAAACAGCTAGCCCACCGAAATGAACTAACTGGTGTCGTTTTGCGCCAACTTTTACTTAAAAAATACTAACCCTGAGGGAATGGAACATTAGTTAGTAGAAGTATTATATTAAAAAAAACACAAAGATGTATTCAAAATACATTTAAACATTAGTTAAATAACTTATTTTTAAGATAGCCTTATTTTTGATAGTAGTAATAGAACATCTAGTATTCCTAACTACTCTAAATGGGGCTACTGTGCAATCAACCAGAAAGAAAAGTTTTCATTAAAAGGAGTTATAAAATGAGTCATAAGGAACTTGCCGAATTCATTATAGAGCAAACTAGTGATGCATTAATTTATGCTGATAATCACGGTAATATTCAACGTTGGAATGATGCGGCTAGCCAATTATTTGGATTTTCCAAAGATGAAGCACTTGGACAAAGCCTTGATATCATAATTCCTGAACGTGCTCGTAAAGCTCATTGGCATGGTTTTAACATTGCTATCCAAAATGGAAATCTTAGACTATCGGGCAAACCAACTTTAACGAAAGCACTTCATAAAGATATAGATAAAAGACTCTATGTAGAAATGAGTTTTTCTTTAATTAAAGATAATGATGGTCATGTTCAAGGAAGTGTTGCTATCGCCCGTGATGTAACAAACTCAAAAAAATAGCCCCAGACTAAGGGGCTATTTAACATAAAATCTCTTATGCGAAGTCTCTTTGACACTTGTCAAAGATCAATGATTTTTAGATATTTTTTTCACTTTAAGGTAAGCACAGATACAAATTAAAATTCCTGAGATTACCCAAACATAAGCACCGAATAGAACTGGTTGGCTGTTCTTGCCATCTATAACCAAAATAGTGACAAGACCATAGCACATCATTGCTAAAGTTATACAGCTCCAACGAAATGCCTTGGGATCATTTTCATCTAATAAAAAATATGTAAAAACGAGTGATAAATTTGCCCAAATTGGAAAAACTAAAATAATGGGAAATATTAAAAATTGTAAGAAAAATGAATATACAAAAAGTTCGTATCCTTTCATGCCATCGAATACAGGAAGTAACCAAGAGACAATCAGAATTAAAACAGCCATTAATGAAAAAAAATCGAGGACCTTTTCTTTTGATAAAAATTTCATTCTGAATAATTTATATGTAATTCATCGTAGTTTACTTTAAACCTATCACTGAACATAGAATGTAAAAAAGCCCGACATCCTGTCGGGCTTTTTCGTATTGGTTCGCTTGGCATGACTCCTGTCGTACCGCCGATCCTTGTGCGATTATTTATTTTTATTCTGCGGAACATCCTGTTCTCTTATGACTTCATGATATTGAATACAAGGGATTGTGAACATCCGCAAAATCCCTAAATTCATGTGCGCTCAGGCGTACAAAATTGGTGGATTTTTATCCCAAGAGTTGTCCGCAGAAATTGTGGATAATTTAAGCCAGCGCTATCTTGATAACGCAGAGAAAAATAACAAATTGATTAAATATTGATCAATTTTATTGGCAGAATATATCAAAACTGCGCATAAAAAAGCCGACTTGTTTCCAAGTCAGCTTTTTACTGTTTTTGAGGTCGGTTGAAATTTTTTAACTATATGAAAAACAAGGATATTTTAAAAAGCATTTCGTATAAGCTCTATTATGTTAAATGGAGGGATATTTAGTGGAAAATTCAAATAATAAGGATTTCGAATAAGAGATTTTATGTTAAATCATTGAAACTTTGATACAGTATTTCTAATTCATAAAATCTAATAGTTTCAATATGTTCAGTACTAATTTAGAAAACATTGTTTTTAATAGGCACACTCATTGTAATGCTGACGAATTATTAATTATTACTGGTTATATTGGCCCTGCTCCTTTTGCAAATCTAAAAAGTTTACCGCTAGATTGCCATGTCATATATGGAATGTATGGTGCTGATAGTATTGGAGAAAAACTACATAACTCCTTAAAAAAAATCAATTCTTCATTAACGAATACTGATCTTTTTTATTCACAAAGTGCTGTACATGCCAAGTGCTATTTATGGAAAAAAGATGGGGCTATTGTTGATGCCTTAATTGGATCTGCAAACTTTTCCAGAAATGGTTTGGCTACACCTGATAGAGAAGTTCTCGTTGAAGCAGATCCTGCTGTATTTGGACAATTGCAGAATTATTTTGACAAAGTTTTTAAAAACTCTATCTCATGTGATTCTAGCCTCGTTAAATTCAAGTCAAAAACCAAGACATCAACCCTCTCTAGTTTATTAACTGAATGTAGGCTGTCATTTTTATCTAAAAAATTAGGTGGAAAAGTTCCTGTCGGTAGTGGTTTGAATTGGGGGGCTAACTCTACTCAAGTTGGTGGTACATCCCATACATGTATTGGGGATGCAGAGATTAGAATAACAAAAGAGGCAATAACAAATTTTCCTGAATTATTTCCGCCAAAATTAGGAACTCCAAGTAAGAAAACTGGTGGAAAGCCACAACGACAAAATGATGAAATTGAATTAATTTGGGATGATGGAGTAATCATGAAAGGTTTGCTAGAACAAAATATTCATGATGGTGATCTGATTTATCCTAAAGCTATTTGCTCTAGTGATTCAAAAGCTGAATTAGGTTTGTATTTAAGAAATAGAATAGGAGTATCTCCTACCCATGTTATAACTAAAGCTGATCTCGATCGTTATGGTCGTACCGATGTCACTGTCTCATTACAAGCAGAGGGTGTGTATTACATGGATTTCTCTGTTTAGAAAATAATTGAATAGTTAAACGACAATCTTTGGCGTTACCCTCCAGCTTTTTTTTTTAATATCCTTTAAACTCTTGACCAAATTTGTTCAAGGTCAAGAGTAATGTCTCAAAGAAAACCCACAGTCATAGATATGTTTTCAGGATGCGGTGGATTGTCCAGAGGATTTATGGATGCAGGTTATGAAGTTTTACTTGGTGTTGATCATGAGGAAATCGCATTAAAGACTTTCAAACATAATCACGGTGATGCAATTGCTTTTCATGGTGATTTGTTTAAGAAAGAAACGATTCTTGATATGGCTAGACTGATTAAAACAAAAAAGGTTGATGTCATTATTGGTGGACCACCATGTCAGGGTTTCTCCTTAACAGGTACACGTAAAGAAGAAGATGCTCGGAATACTTTATTCCAATCAATGGTTGAAGCAGTGAAGCTATTTCAGCCAAAAGCTTTTGTCCTTGAAAACGTACCAGGTCTAGCAACGTTATATGGCGGAAAAGCGAAAACAGCGATTTTGGAACAGTTCGGTGAGTTGGGATATACAATTAACTTCCAAGTTTTATACGCACCTGACTATGGAGTTCCACAAATCAGAAAGCGTATTTTCTTTGTCGGACTTAGAAATGGTGAGACTTTTGAATTTCCAAAACCAGTTTTGAGTCCTGATGAATATGTTAGTTGCGAACAGGCTATTGGAGATCTTCCTAGCCTAGAAGATGACTTAGGTAAAGAAAGAGCCGAATATCCATGTGAGCCGAAGTCAAAATATCAGGAGTTTATGAGAAAAAATTCCAAAGTATTACTGAACAACGTTGGAACTGTTCATACTGATTTAGTTAAATCTGTTATTGCCCAAGTCCCAGAAGGTGGAAATCATAAAGATTTACCTCCGGGTGTAGGAGACAGTCGTAAATTTAATGAAGCTTGGACTCGTTACCATAGTCAAAAACCTTCTAAAACGATTGATACGGGGCATCGAAATCATTTCCATTACAAATGGAATCGGGTGCCTACAGTTCGAGAAAATGCACGCTTACAAAGCTTCCCTGATGATTTTGAGTTCTTCGGAAATAAGACTCAACAATATAGGCAAGTAGGTAATGCTGTACCTCCACTTTTAGGATTCCATTTAGCAAAAGCACTTAAAAAATATTTGGATAAATCATAATGGCTTATACATTTATTGATTTATTTGCTGGGTGCGGTGGGCTATCAGAAGGTTTTCATAAAGCTGATGGATTTGAATTCGTTGCAGCCGTTGAATGGGAAAAAGACCCAGCTTTAAACTTAATTCATCGTTTAAAAACGAAATGGAAAGATCAGCAGGCTGATGAAAAAGTACTGAGGTTTGATATCCAAAGAACTAAGGATCTTTTTAACGGATGG
>NZ_LQXP01000049.1:0-17329 GCF_003268405.1 Acinetobacter sp. CFCC 11171
TGTGGGACCACCTCTTAAGAAATGACTCAAATAAAAATGCCCCAAATCTGGGGCATTTTTTGTTTTAAGCAAAGCACTTTAAATCAATTAAAGTACTGCTTTTAAGCGACGAATCACTTCTTCACATTGTGCAATATCAGCAACCAGAGCTAAGCGGACATGATTTTCACCCGGATTACCTTGTGCTGTATCACGTGATAAATAACGGCCTGGAAGCACTTTAACGTGTGCTTTTTCCATAAGCATTTTGGCAAAAGTTTCATCATTATCCACTTTTAACCAGTAGTAGAACCCTGCATCAGGTTTTTGTAATGGTAGTAGGTGACCCAGTTCGCGTTGGAATAATTCAAATTTTGCACGGTACTGGACGCGGTTTTCTTCGACGTGTGCTTCGTCATCCCAAGCTGCAATTGAAGCCAACTGGTGTTGAACAGGCATCGCAGCGCCATGATAAGTACGGTATTGTAAATAAGGTTTTAAAAGTGCCGCGTCACCTGCAACAAAGCCAGAACGCATACCGGGTAAGTTAGAGCGTTTAGACAATGAGTGGAATACCACGCAGTTTTTATAGTCATCACGGCCCATTTCAGCACAGACTTCAAGCAGACCAACAGGTGCTTCATCAAACCAAAGCTCTGAGTAGCATTCATCAGATGCAATCACAAAATTATATTGGTCAGACAGTGCGATCAGTTTTTTAAACTGTTCTTTAGAAAGTACCGCACCTGTAGGATTACCTGGTGTGCAGACAAACAATAAAGCGGTTTTTTCCCAAACTTCAGCTGGCACAGCGTCAAAGTCACCAAGGTAGTTATTTTCTTCTGTACAGTTGATGAAGTAAGGTTCTGCACCCGCAAGTAAAGTTGCGCCTTCATAGATTTGGTAGAACGGATTTGGCATCACCACATAAGGGGCATCTTCACGTTTAACCAAAGCTTGTACAAACGAGAAGATCGCTTCACGCGTACCTGACACAGGCAGGACGTTGGTATCCGCACTGATGCTATTGAGTTTAAAGCGACGGGTTAACCAATTTGCAATACTTGTGCGAAGCTCAGGTAAACCCTTGCTGTTTGGGTAAGTTGATAAGTGTTGAAAATTATCAATAATGGCCTGTTTCACAAACTCCGGTGCAGGATGCTTTGGCTCACCAATTGAAAGGGGAATCAAAGGCAAATCTGCGGGTTTCACATCCTGAAATAGCTTATTTAGCTTTTCAAATGGATAAGGGTGCAATAATGACAAACTGGAGTTCATGGAATGGATACCGATCAATTTAAGTTAATGATGACTACAAACCTGATTCGAAGCTTCATCGAGTGCTGACTTTAATTGTGCAGCAAACGTTTCCGCTTCTGAATCACTCATAGGTGAGCCATCTTTTTTAGTGACATAGAAAATATCTTCAGCACGTTCACCGAGCGTCGCAATTTTCGCAGAGTGAATATCTAGGCCTTGCATCATAAATAAACCACCGACTTTAGCAAGTAAGCCCGGATGGTCAAGTGTCGCAATTTCAACCATATTTTGTTGAAGCGCTTCATTAAAAGAAATACTCACGGTATTTTCAATATCAAAATGACGCAGTTGACGTGGAATGCGACGTTGCATCAGGCCTGGGTACTTGTCTGATTGGCTTAAGGCTTTTTTGAGCGCTTCAATAACGGTTTGCTCACGTTCAGGATCTGTTAATAAGGTGCCAAAACGGTCAAGTACAACATAGGTGTCCAAACTAAATGCAGTGGATGCAGTAATAATCCGAGCATCCTGAACGTCTAAGTTCATTCTGTCCAAAATTGCCACTGTGGTCGCAAACAAGTTAGGTTGATCTTGAGTGTAAATAAAGATCTGTACCGCATCTTGTGCAAATTTGCGATGTGCTCGCATCAGTACCAATGGTTCTGCATTATTGCCATGTTTTAAAATGGCGCGCGTATGCCATGCGATTTCATCGGCAGATTCTTTTAGGAAATATTCATCACCGAGTTCTTGCCAAACAGTTTCTACATCGTAGAGCGAAAAATCGTTGACTAATAGTTCACTGGCCGCAAATTTAGTGTCTTCGATCAGCATTGGATAATCTACAGGACGACCCAAACCAGAACGAATCACATCACGCGCTTGTGTATACAGTTGGCGCATGAGGGATGCACGCCATGTATTCCAAAGTGTCGGATTGGTTGCGTTGATATCAGCAACTGTCAAGGTGTAGAGATAGTCGAGATGCTCCATATCGCCCATTTTCTCAGCAAATTCTTTCACCACATCTGGATCGGAAATGTCTTTTTTCTGAGAAGTAACGGACATCAATAGATGGTTTTGAATCAACCATGCGACAAGGTTGCATTCACGTTCAGTAAACCCATGGGTACGGCAGAATTCAATTGCATCTGCTGCACCAAGTTCACTGTGGTCACCGCCGCGACCCTTGGCGATATCATGGAAAATTGCCGCTAAATAAACAATGTCACGGCGCGCCAGTCGTTGGAATACAGAGCTAACGACAGGGAAGTCCTTGGCAAATTCAGGCTCTTTAAAACGGTTTAAATTACGTAGTAGTAGGAGGGTGTGGGCATCGACAGTATAAATATGGAACAAGTCGTATTGCATAAGTCCCATGATTTGCCCAAAGGCAGGAATATAGTTGCCGAGCACGCCATAACGTTTCATCGCCACCATGGTGTCGTATAAGCGGTAGGGTGAGCGAATGATCGCCATAAATAAGGCTTGATGTGCAGGATTGTCACGGAAGTTTTGATCAATACGTTTTGCTGCAAGTGACAATAGACGTAAAGTTCGGGCACGAATCCCTTCAATTTCTGGACGATTCGCCAAGAGGTAGAAAATTTCTAGAATAGCACTTGGATTTTCAGAGAAAATTTTATGATGCTGTACTGCCAATTTGCCATCTACTAATTTGAAGTTAGCATTGATCTCTTCAATTTTACGTTCATAGTCAGGTAAGCGTGGCGTAATGACAGATTCATTAAAATAAGCCAAGAGCATTTCATTTAACGTCGTCACTTGCTGAGCGCTACGATAGTAACGTTTCATGAACTGTTCGATTGGATAATTCGGTGATTTACCTTCTTCGCGCTGATAGCCAAATTTAGCAGCAATGTCACGTTGATAATCAAACAATAATCGGTTTTCGTCGCGCTTGGTTAAGCGATGTAAATGATGACGGATTTCCCAAAGAAAGCTTTCTGTTTCTTCAAGAACACCCAGTTCAAACTCTGAAATAAAACCCAAATGTACAAGGTCATAGATGCGATTGACACGGAAATGACGCTTAGCAATCCAGCCGATTTGGTTGATATCACGGATACCGCCGGGCGCATTTTTAATATCGGGTTCTAAGTTGCTTTCGGTATTGTTATGTTGTGCATAGCGTTTGGCTTGCTCTTGCATTTTGGCATCATAGAATGTTTTATCCGTCCATGTCTGTGACACGATACGGCGTGGCCATTTGGCTAGGTGTTCATTGCCCACAATCAAACGTGCTTCGATCAGCGCTGTTGCTACAGTTAAATCATTGGTGGCTTGAGCGACACAATCATTAATAGTACGCACACTGATGCCCGGCTTGAAATTACCAACATCCCAAAGTGTTGAAATAAAGCTAGAGATGAGTTTTTCTTGTTCTGGGCTGATTTCATCTTCAGACAAAATCATGATATCGACGTCGGAGTATGGCAGCATTTCACGGCGACCATAGCCACCTACAGCAAACAAACCGAGATCGGTTTGGTCGAGTTCAGCATGTGTCCATAAGAACTTTAAGGCTTCATCGATTAGATTCGAACGAGCCAAAATCACATCACGAATCGACTGTCCATTTTCAAAACATTCCTGTAGCTGATTTTCAACATCTGAGCGCCATTGGTTAATCGCCTGAATGTCGTGGTTACTTTTAATGTAATTCAGCAGAGGAAGCGTATTGATCATGAACAGTGGTCCGTTAAGGTGTTACAAACTTAGTTTTGTTGAACACTGACTTGTTGTGCAGCATGTTGAGCAAGTTCACGCGCGTGATCTGTGGTTTCAGCACGTGCTGTTGCTACGCCCATACGGCGACGTTTAAAGCCTTCTGGTTTACCAAAGAGGCGTAAATCGGTGTCTGGATTAGCCAAAGCAAGATTTAAGCCAGTAAATGATAAATTGGTATCATCCACGCCTGCATAGATGACTGCGCTCGCAGCAGTACTGTGTCGAGCAGTATTCACAGGCAGACCAAGAATGGCACGTGCATGCAGTTCGAATTCGCTTTGGAATTGCGATGCAAGAGTGACAAGGCCTGTATCGTGTGGACGAGGTGATACCTCACTAAACCATACTTTATCGCCTTTGACAAACAGTTCCACCCCAAAAATGCCACATCCACCTAATGCAATGGTTACTTTATTGGCAATACGCTTGGCTTCTTCTAAAGCAAGAGCAGTCATGAGTTGTGGTTGCCAACTTTCTACATAGTCACCAGCGTCTTGGCGGTGGCCAATCGGGGCGCAAAATGATGTTTCAATTTCACCTGTTTCTGCATTTTTAGCACGAACAGTCAGCAGGGTGATTTCAAAGTCAAAGTCAATTTGTGATTCTACGATCACTGTACCTTGATTTACACGTCCACCTGTTTGTGCATATTCCCAAGCAGCATCGACTTCATCAAAGCTTTTTACACGTGACTGTCCTTTACCCGAAGACGACATGACAGGCTTAACAAAGTTTGGATAACCAATGTCATCGCATGCAGCACGGAACGCTTCAAGGGTATTGGCAAAGCGGTAGGCTGAAGTCGGGAGTCCAAGCTCTTCGGCAGCTAGACGGCGAATCCCTTCACGATTCATTGTCAGGTTGACAGCTTTTGCAGAAGGAATGACAGTGGCAATATTTTGTTCTTCAATCTCGACTAAAACTTGAGTCGCAATAGCTTCAATTTCAGGAACAATCAAATGAGGCTTCACTTGAGAAATTAAAGCTTTAAGTGCCTCAGGATCTGCCATATTTAAAGTATGAGAAAAATGTGCAACTTGCATGGCAGGAGCATGGTCATAACGATCGGCAGCATGAACTTCTACACCCAAACGTTGCAATGAAATCACAACTTCTTTACCGAGTTCACCAGAACCTAACAGTAAGACTTTATACGCTGAAGACTGAAGTGGAGTACCAATAGTGACGCTCATGTAAATCATCCATGCTTGATTTTATGGGAATTTAAGCATAGCAGAACTTGTTCGAGAGATAAGAGAGTGTTCACATAAATAAATGATATTGTCCAACAATTTTTTTTATATCTTTATGGGGGCGTTCGCTTAATTATGTACCTGCGAAAATCTTTAAATAGTGGTGTTTATTTGTTTTTATTTAAATTCACTTTAAATATGCCAGCATTTTTTACAGATGCAGGGAATGGCTCAATATCCAAATTTGCACATTGCAGTGCACGGAGCTGCACAGATATTTGACGGAAGTTGGGCCAGTATAGCAATCCGAGCAGTGGTACGGCGCATATACATAAAATCAATATTAAGCCAATTAAAACGGCAGTGAAATAGAATGCGTCCGCAGCTACCGATAGAAGGTGAAATGATGAATTGAGCCATGCACTGAGGCTGAAAATGCAAAATAGAAAAATCAATAAAAAACCGTACAGCTGCAGAAAATTGCTGAACAGATGGGGCACGAGATGTGTGAAAACATCAGGCGACGCGGATGTAAGTGCAGAATCTGCTGTGTGCAGTTATATAAGCCCACAATCGTCTTTTGCTGATTTTTCTCTATATAAATGGCGCGGATCTGATCTGCAGGTTGGCAATGTACAGCACAGAAATTACCACTGAACAGTTGGCTTTGAATGAAGCATTGAAAATATACGCTTTCGATGGGCCTATGCAGTCCCCAACTCAATTTAGATGGTTGTATAGAATGAATATAAATTTTGCCTTGAATAAAATGGTACTTTGCCATCTATTGGTTTTCGCTAGATTTTTTATGTTATGCGTTGACTATCTCATAAATATTGCTAATTAAAAGGCACAGGCTGAAGAAGCTTGTGCATGAGGGAGATTTGGATTGTCGCTGACTTAGCTTTAGAGGTGAAAAGGTATATAGGTATAGACTAAGCCGTAAGTCAGTGCCGCAGTCAGTGTAGCAGGGACAATTTTTTTAAACTTGAAATACAAGCCTGCAAGCACAGCAAAACCAACCAACATGGCAAAGCTTTTATTTGGTGTCTCAAGCAGAGGTGGTAAGGTTGCAACCACCAACATTGAACTAATTGCGGCAATGCCAATCGAGCCCAAAGCGATTTTGAGCCATAAAGAACCACGCTGCTGTGAACCTTGCTGAAATTTCTGAATTACAAAAAATGGCCCAAACCGTGATGCAAAATTCGCAATCCCGACCAAGATCCCAACCAAGATAATTTCTAGATTCATGATGCTTCACCCATATGTTCAGGATCAGTTTTTTTTAAGACATAATGTTTGAATAAACCGGCAAAAATACCAGAAGAAATACCGATAAAAATCGCAGCAGACAAGTCGATAAAGTAGCAGGCAATCGCAGAAACAATAATTGTAACCGTGACCACAAATGTATGTTTTTTCTCAAATGCTGCGAGTAAAAAGCTTAAAAACAATGCAGGCAGTAGGAAGTCGAGTGCGGCTTGTAAAAATTGTGGAAGGTTGCTGACTTTATCGGCAAATAAACCGCCTAAAAATGAGCCTGTTGCCCATGACAGCCAACTAAATAAGCTGAGTCCTAACATCCACGATTCTGACCATTCTTGACGACGTTGCGACAGTTTGATCATGCCTGATGCGAAAACTTCGTCGGTTAAACCCCAAGCCCAAACTGCCGTTTTCTTTAAATTGAGTCGGTCTTGAATCAGGTTTTGTAAAGCAGGACCGTAGAGCAAATGGCGTATATCGAGAGCAATCACAGTGAGTGCAGTCATCCAAATGGATGTTCCACTTCCCAGTAACGCAACAACGAGAAACTGACTGGCACCTGCATACATAGAGCATGATAAAAATAAGGCTTCCCACGCAGTGAAACCGAATTGAGTCGCGGACACCCCAAATGCAAAAGAAACAGGAAGATAGGTAAAGATAATGGCTTGACTATCTTTAGCACCTTGCCAAAAACCCGCAGGCTGAACTGTAGGAAGTTTGTGCTCAGACACGACACACCTTTGAAAGAGTTGAACAACAGGTCAAATGATGATTGAGTATTGTACGCGAATTCACTAGCATATTGCCGAATATGTTTGCTGAAATGAGCTGGATATGCAGAGGTTAAAGATGCGTGGGATACTGATTGTTTCATTATTGAGCAGCACGGTGTTGTTGCAGGCCTGTGGTAATGATGGAGCTGAACAAGCTCAAGTCGAAATTAAAGCAGCACCCAAATTAACCAATGATGCAACGGAGTATGCTGCCAAAGCTTGGGCGTTTATCAATGAAGCCGATCCGATTGTTTATGCAAAGCAAGTCGATCAGATGGAAGAGAAAGTCCGTGTTCCAGCACGTAAATTGAGTACCGAATGGCGTATCAATGTCAAAATGACCGATTCTGTGACTGAAGGGAAATATGCACTGTGTCGTAAGGCATTAACAAGTCTGGAAATTTGGGCACGTGAAAGTATTGATCAGAGTTCGACTGTTGCACAGAAGCAAGCAGATTATGAGCGTGATAAAAATCAATGCAAAGGTGCGATTGAAAACCCTGAACTCGGAAATACCGATCCGAAAAAAGTAGGCGTTTAACTTGATCAAAGCAGTGAAGTTTCACTGCTTTTTTTAGAAAATATCAAAAAACAAGAATAAATCTATAATAGAGGATTGTAAAAATCCTCTTAAAATCATCGCTATTTCATATAAAAATTAAACCAGTGCGCTGCCGTAGTATTGAGCTAAATTCCAAATTGCATGGTTTTTTTCTGAAGTTAAATAGATAAAGCATTGATAATGAATAGTAAAAATATCTTTTGAGAAAAATTTATTGATAAAAATCCCCCATTTTAGAACGCCAGTCGTCTGACCTTCTCTTTAATTAATATCTTTAATCTATTAATAATATAAAGTATGGATAATGTGATAAAAAATTAAAATTATCATTATTTGATAAATTATGTAAAAATTAATGCGTAAAAGATGAAGTATGTAAGTTAAATTAAAGACGTTGAATAGGTGATTAAGATGAAAAAAACATTAATGAAGTTATCGGTTTTGGCTGTTTTGACTACAGCGGTCAATGTACAAGCAGCGACTGAAGACAAATCAGAAGCATCAACTCAAGAAGTTGCAGCATGTACAAATGGTTTTGACAGTGTAAATGTTTGCCAATTATTGTCGTGATCAAAACTCGATAAAGCGAAGTGCCACAAATAAAAGCAAAATAACTATAAAGAATCATTCTGGTGCAATTAAATGCACTTATTTAAATCACAAATGTCAGACATCATGCACAGGAAGTGCATGAGCAATCTGATGTAACTGCGCTAGATCTAAAATTTCAATTTGTTTAAACGCAACACGAAGCACCTGCATTTTTCCAACTGCTGAAGCTCCTGATTGACTGATTGTCTTGAGCAATTCATCAGTTGCGCGAGTTGTTCCTGTGAGATGTGTATGGTGTGTTGCTCAATTTCCAAATGATTTCCATATCCATTTAAAATAAACAGCAGGCGCTGTGCGAGACGTTGACTTAAACTCTGCGTTTGTAAGGCAATGAGTTCCATAAAGGCATAGCGAAGCTTTTGACTGGTGAGCTGGGCAATATGAAACCAAAACTCGGGGTGTTGTTG
This sequence comes from Acinetobacter sp. CFCC 11171, assembly GCF_003268405.1. Lineage (NCBI taxonomy): Bacteria > Pseudomonadati > Pseudomonadota > Gammaproteobacteria > Moraxellales > Moraxellaceae > Acinetobacter > Acinetobacter sp. CFCC 11171. Next base: position 8,810 of record NZ_LQXP01000049.1, read on the forward strand.
TAATAATTGCTGAATTGCTTGAGCCGGTAAGTGTAATAAGGTGGATTTTTTGGTACAGATGGCATCGTGAGAACGTGGTAATTGGTCAACCAAGGATATTTCGCCAAACCACATAATCGGCTCAGCTATGGCGGCAATCGCTTCTTTGCCATGAATATCGATATAGCCTAAGCGAACTGCGCCTTCTAAGACTGCATACATACCATTAAAACGCTGTCCTGATAAAAAAACACGTGCGTCTTTTTCGAAAGTTAAGGTCAGGGCATGGCGGCAGATAAAGTCTTGGAAGGAAATATTTAAGCCTGAATACCACACATTTTTATTGAGTTGATGCACATATTGAGCGTCCAGCACAGCATATCCTTATTTTATGGTCCAACTTGTCTATTAGATGACAACTTTATTGATGCATTTTTTATATAGTGAAATGAGTGAATGAACAAGGAGTAAGTTAATGAGCAAACTTGAAAGACTGTTAAGCCAATATGCAGCATATCATTTAGATCGAAAAAATGTGCTGACGCATTTTGTGGGTATTCCGCTTATTGTATTTTCGATTATGTGTCTAACCGCACGAGCAGGGTTGATGATTTCAGGTTTTGAACTGACCCTTGCATTGTTGTTGATTATTGCCAGTGTCATTTATTACCTGAGTTTAGATAAAATTTTCGGTTTGATTATGCTTTTGGTGTTTGCAATCACATATCCCTTAGCCTTAATGATCGCAAAAATGAGCCTTATGTCATGGTTGATCTGGAGTGTGGGGATTTTTGTAGTGGGTTGGATCATCCAATTTATCGGTCATTATTATGAAAAGAAAAAGCCTGCGTTTATGGATGATGTCATTGGCTTGGCAATAGGGCCTTTATTTGTCCTAGCTGAGTTTGTGTTTCTACTCGGCTTTCGTAAAGAGCTTGAACAACGCATGCTGACAGAAGCAAGAAGACAGCGTGCAGAGATGGATGCAAAAGCATTACATATTGCTCACCCATAAATGATTTGAATAAAAAAGCCGGATAATTCCGGCTTTTTTTTGCGATGTGTTGATTCTCAACTGTTTAGGATTTCACAGCAGTTTTATGTTGTTCCACTGCCACCTTTTGTGCAGCGATTTTTGCTTTTGCGTCAGTATTTGCAGCTTTGGCAGCATGGGCTGAAGTTTTAGCTTCTGATTTTGCTTGTGTTGCAAGATGCTGTGCTTGAGCTGCATCATGTTTTGCTATTTTTTGATTATGTTTCACTTTGCTCTGAGCCAATTGGCTGGCTTGTTTTGCATCGTGTCGAGCGACTTTTGCATCATGCTGCGCAGCTTGTGCTGCATGTGTAGCAGTACGTTCCTGATGTTTTGCATCTTTAGCAATGGAAACACAAGTACCACCTTTATGGTTTGCACCTGTACCACCTGTAAGTGTGGTGCCTTGTGGACATGCAAACGCAGTTGCACTAAGCATTGTAAAGATACCTGCTGTTAGAATTGTGCTGATTTTTTTCATTGCTATTGTTCTATGAAAATAGGCATTAGTGCCTATGGGTAAATTTATAGCAGAACGGTAGAGATTTAAGTCGTTGCACTGTGGTGACTCAGCAACCAAATCATGTATTCGTGTCGATATAATTTTGTTTTTAAGCAGGTTTTAAGTTTTTAAATATGCTTATTTTTTGGCTTGGGCTTTTGCCTAAAATTAAAAAAGCCAGCAAATTGCTGGCTTCTTATGAGTACTGTCTTATACGTTAAAACGGAAGTGTAAAACATCGCCATCTTGAACGATGTATGTTTTACCTTCTAAACGCCATTTACCTGCTTCTTTAGCGCCAGCTTCACCGTTGTATTGAACGAAGTCGTTGTAGGCAATACATTCAGCACGAATAAAGCCTTTTTCGAAGTCAGTGTGAATCACACCTGCAGCTTGAGGTGCAGTTGCACCAATTTTTACTGTCCAAGCACGAACTTCTTGTACACCAGCTGTGAAGTATGTTTGAAGGCCGAGTAAGCCATAACCTGCACGAATAACTACGTTTAGACCAGGTTCTTCCATGCCTAAAGCTTCAAGGAATTCCGCACGGTCTTCGTCTTCAAGTAATGAAATTTCTGCTTCGATTTGGTTGCAAAGTGGAACCACAATCGCATTTTCTTCAGCAGCTAATTTTTGTACTGCTTCTAAGTGAGGGTTATTTTCGAAGCCATCTTCTGCAACGTTGGCAATATACATGGTTGGTTTAAGGGTTAAGAAGCCATAACCACGCACCAATTTACGTTCATCTTCATCAAGGTCAGCTGCACGCGCAGGTTTACCTTCATCCAGTAAAGGTAAGATTTTGTCTAAAACAGCTTTGGTCGCAATCGCTTCTTTATCGCCACCTTTTGCAGATTTTGCTAGACGTGTAATTGCTTTAGAAACAGCTTCTAAGTCAGCAAGTGCAAGTTCAGTGTTGATTGTTGCGATATCGTCAAGTGGATCAATTTTGCCATTTACGTGAATGACATTCTCGTCTTCAAAACAACGTACAACATGTGCAATAGCATCCGTTTCACGAATGTTAGCTAAGAATTGGTTACCAAGGCCTTCACCTTTAGATGCACCAGCAACGAGACCTGCGATATCCACAAATTCCATCGTGGTTGGGACAACACGTTGTGGGTTTACAATTTCAGCAAGTTTATCCATACGTGGGTCAGGTACAGGTACAATCCCAGTATTTGGCTCAATTGTACAGAATGGGAAGTTTTCAGCAGCAATCGCAGCTTTGGTTAATGCGTTGAAAAGCGTTGATTTACCAACGTTCGGCAGGCCGACAATACCACAGTTAAAACCCATGAAATAACTCACAAAGTATTATAAAAAAATTGTGGATGATTTTACATGAAAGCCATAATAAAGTCAGGTGATATGGGCAGGAGAATGTATATCTTATTGAATCGCGCAGAGATAGAGATGAATTCACGTCTGAATAATGCTTGAGTTGCACTACAGATGCAGAATAGGTGCAAAAATGACATTGTGTTTCAATAACACAGTGACTAAAGTATCCCTATAAAATTACTGGGTTTTATAAACTACAGTTACAACAAAAACTTGGAGCATTTATGCGAACTCTCTACCAGTTTCCACTCTCACATTTTTGTGAAAAGGCGCGCTGGTTACTCGATCATAAAGAGTTGGATTATGTGGCTCATAATTTAATGCCGGGTGTACATCGTGCATTTGCACAGCTTAAAACAGGGCAAAACAAATTACCGATTTTACGTGATCAAGATCATTGGGTTGCAGATTCAACTCAAATCGCCTTTTACTTGGATGCGACCTACCCCGAACATAGTCTGATCCGTCCAGATGTCAAACTGCGTGAAGACGCTTTAGAAATTAATGAACTCTCCATTGAGTTAGGCCAACATGTGCGCCGTTGGGGGTTGGCACATGTATTAAATGAAAGTGAAGAATCACTTGATATTTTAATTGGTGAAAAGGGCTATTTACGTCAGTTTGAGAAATATTCAAAGCCAATTATAAAAGCACTGGTTTCTAAAGGTTATCAATTAGATACGGATAAGGTTGCGGCATCTCGTGAACGATTGGATGAAATTGTGATTGATTTAAATCAACGTCTGATCGAACAAGGTGGGCGTTATTTTGTAGGCGACCGATTAGGTTTGGCTGATATTGCGGTGTGTTCAATGTTGGCGCCGATATTAGAGATTGTCGGAACGCCGTGGGAAAAAGAGCATGGCGAAACCTTGTCAGAAGAGTTTAAAGCTTACAAAGCCTATTTGAGCGATTTGCCTTTAGGTCAATATGTTCAACGCATATACCAAACAGAACGTAATGCACGGGTAGATTGGCGTGGTGTATAAGCCCTTTAAATGAAAACTTTGCGTCATACTGCTTTAAAAAAGCGCGCCTAATGGCGCACTTTTTTTTATTAGACTTTCAATCCTTAAATATAGCTTTGTTGTTGAATATCCATAATATTCAACACTGGACTGATACTATCGGCTTGTAAAGTATTGAGCGGCATAACCGGGTAGAAGATATTGCCTATCGCATCTTTAATACTTGGGATGATGGTGGAGATATCAAAATCACCTTGAGCAGAACCTAAATTTTCCAATAGGTCATTAATATTCGGTAATTGGCCTGTGAGGTTTTCAGTCAATTGGTTGAACTGATCCGTAATAGAACCCAGATCAATTTTTTCTGAAGCAAGATTGCCGAGTAAATCGCCAAGATCTGGAATGGTCAGTTGATCGAGGAACTGAGTCGCTTCACCATTACTGTCCATCAGAGCAATGACTGGTTTCAACGAATTAATCACTTGATTTAAATCAGTTGAAAGCGTCAGTAAGGATGGATTGTTGACCACATCCAAAATGGTGCTCACGCTATTTAATACATCATAAATCGCTTTGACGGTTTGAGTCTGATCCGTATCGATGACATCGCTTTTTGCCAGTAAATCTAACAGCGGATTAAGTCCTTTGATCACCCCTGAAATGGTCTCAGGGACATTCCCTTGGTTGGCTGATGAAATGGCGGTCACTAGATTGGTCACACTTCCAATCACTGTCGGTAAAGCATGACTCAACTGTTCCATATCAATAGTTGAGTTGTCTTTATTGATTGAAGCTAATAAAGGTAGGAGGGCAGTCGTTGCACCTTGTGCAATTTGCCCAAAGTCGATGTTTCCAGAAGACGAGCTCCCAATCATCTGAATAATAGGTTGCGCATATTCTAAAACTTGACTGAGTGTATTGATAATTTGCGTTGCATCCGTTGACCCTGTTGCGCTTCCAAGCATAGCAAGCAGTGGTTCGATGGCATTTACAGCGCTGCTGATATTGTCAGGAAGATTGGCTTGATTATTGGTGCTACTCAGTAAACTTTGCAAGCTGTTGACAATGGTAGGTAAAGATTGAACCAACTGATTCATCTCTGTTGAGCCAGCGTTGCTACCTAAGTTTTGTAGGAGTGGTTGCAGAGTTGTCATCAATGTCTTGAGTGCATCCGAATTTGAACCGTTATTGGATGTAAGACTTTGAATCGTGCTAATCACTTGCGGAAGCGATTTAGTCAGTGCGCTAAAATCAAAAGACTTTGTGCCACCTAAATTACTCAATAATCCTGTCAGCGTATCCGTGATATTGGTTGTAGGTTTAAGTGGGCTAAGTAGGTTACTGACCGTGCTGCTAATTGTACTGAGCTGTAGGGAAGGACTTAGTACAGAACTTAATTTTGAGCTGAGTGAACTCAGTGATTTAATTGCCATGTTTATTCTTCCGTTTTTGTTTTTTTGTATATTTATGAACCGCCGCTATTTTTTAATGTAATTACCAAACCAAGTAAATAAGTGAAAAAAAATGAAATGTGAAATAGAGCGCACATTGAAAAATAAAGTAAAAATAAAAAATTGAAAAATATAAATAAAATATCTTTCCCTTTTATCTGAAATTGATTTATTCAGATCAATGGAATGCATCGAGAAGCTTTATTGGTAGGTTGTCTAAAGACGTCATTTAGAATATAAAAACTAAACTTTGATGAAAAAACATTCATTTAAACACGATATTAATGCAAATTATTATGTTCATAATGCATATGAGCTTTATTATTTTTAATAAATCATGCTATACATGAGAAAACTTGCACATAAATGCTGATTTTAAAACTTAAAATAACATTGAAAATGACAACAGGTGTTTGATGAATCTGGATCATCAGCACTGTTTTCAAAAATGGCTGGAGTAGACTGATGGAACTAGACCGTTTTGATAAACAAATTTTAGAAATTTTGACCCATGAAGATGTCAATTTAAATGAACTGTCAGAGCGGGTGAATTTATCGGTCAGTTCAGTTCATCGTCGGATCAAACAATTGATTGATCACAATATTATCAGTGGTCTAAAACGTGAAATTAATTATCAAAAATTGGGATTTAGTTTGCATGTGCTGCTGCAGGTGTCCTTAAGCAAACATGATACAGATACTTTTGCTAAATTTTTAGAAGCATTAGAAAGTATTCCAGAAGTCATTAATGCATTTTTGGTGACAGGGCAGTCTGCCGATTTTATTGTGGAAGTCGTTGCACGGGATATGGAAAACTATAGTGAAATTTTACTCAAGCGCATTGGTAAAATTGAACACGTAGTTGCATTACATTCGAGCTTTGTAATTAAACAATATAATGTTTTTAACTGTAATGGCTTATTAAATAAGGTTTAAATGCAGCCCTCATATATAAACTCAAACAGTTGAAAGCTAGGCAATAAAAAACGCACCGAAGGGTGCGTTTTATACTTCACTCGATTGAACTATAGAGCTTCTAACTCAGCCATAACTTCATCGGTGAATTCAACGTTGGTATACACGTTTTGAACGTCGTCAAGATCTTCAAACATATCAATCATTTTGATGATTTTTTTCGCTTGTTCGATATCTGAAATTAACGCTTTAGTTGAAGGGTTCATGACCACTTCGGCGTTATCAGATTTTAAACCTGCTGCTGCAAGTGCATCCTGAACCTCACCGAAAGTTTCAGGTGTGGTGATAACTAGAATTTCTTCTTCGTCCACTTCGATGTCTTCAGCACCCGCTTCTAAAGCGACGTCCATGATTTGATCTTCTAAAGAAACATCTTCAAAAGTAATCTCACCACGTTTGGTAAACATATAAGCTACTGAACCTGCAGTACCTAAATTACCATCAGTTTTTGAGAAGCAATGACGAACGTCAGGAACAGTACGGTTCAAGTTATCCGTCATTGTTTCAATGATGACCGCAACACCACCAACGCCATATCCTTCGTAGGTTACTTCTTTTAGATCGGTATTTTCTTCACCGCCCACACCACGTTGGATCGCACGGTTAATGGTGTCACGTGTCATGTTTGCAACTAATGCTTTTTCAACAACAGCACGTAAACGTGGGTTAGACGCTACATCACCGCCGCCTAAGCGTGCAGCTGTCACGATTTCACGGATAAATTTTGTGAATACTTTAGCGCGGCTTGCATCTTGTTTTGCTTTACGATGCTTAGTATTAGCCCACTTGGAATGACCCGCCATGCGAAATATGCTCCTTGTAGATTGGCCTTATGCCTATCAAATTGAGCAAATTCTACCATAATGGCTTTTTTGTGTGAAAGTACTGGATTTCAGGAATTGAGTAGTTGAAAAAAAAATATCCAAATTCGAGAAAATAATGCGAAATGTCTAAACGCCCGTACTGTAATTTTTCTTATGATGAGAATCGGGAGTAAATGGGGGAGTTTGATCTTGTTATAACAGGAAGATATAAATGTACAATGCGTGGAGCACGTGACATTTATATCTTTAAATACGTAGTTCGTTAAAACGTGAATGGCGCTTAGTCTTTATTTTTAGGTTCTGGGATCACGATATCTAAACCTACTTTATCTTTATAGAGTTGCTTAATTAAAGCTAAATCGTGATCGAGCTCAGTCGGGTAAATCTTGCCAAAAATACCACCTTGTTTGGTTTTTGAGTTGGCATACATTAATACAATCGGCACACCTGCTGCTTTAGCAATATACCAAAAGCCTGTACGAATTGGTTTTCGTGCTTCACCACGTACTGCACGGGTCGCTTCTGGAGCAATGACTAAATTAAATTTTTCGCTAGCTTCAAAATGCTCAACCATTTGAGTCACGATGTCTTTATTGGCTTTACGGTCTACAGGAATACCGCCAATCGCTTCAAGAACAGGTTTAAATGGACCTTTAAAGAGTTCTTTTTTAATCAGCGTGTGAATTTTGATGTCGTAAATTTGGCAAAGGGCCAGTGAAAGAACAGCATCCATCATTGAGGTGTGTTCAAAGCCGACGATCACTTGTTTATTTTCTAAAACATCAGGTTCTACGTGGTATTTCCAGCCTGCCAATTTAAACGCAGATTCGCCAATAAACTTTTTCAACATAGTCGGTGATACGGTGATTTTAAAAAGGTGTAATTTCTGCTTGTTTGGATCATGAGTCAAGAGGATTTAAGTGAGCTTTGATCTGAATTGTGCATATATTTCAAATCGGAATAAGAAGGGATGATTGAAGACTGATACTTTTTAGCAATAAATCGGTTAAATTTTATATAGCAAAGCTATCATCATAGATAAAAATACTCTTAAAAATTTGCTAAATATGGCTAGGCACCGTCAGAAATTCTTATTAGACTTTTGTCGTAGGTTAAAACTTTTAACCTGTTGGTCTTAACTCGTTTTCTAACGGAGAACTCAAGCATGATTTATTTAACTGCTGTGTTATTCGCTGTTGCTATGTTTGCTTTGATTGTTATTTGGTCAATTGTTGAGTTTTATTTGGACTTAAGAAAGCCTGAACAGGTTGAGTCTTAATATTGGCCGAAATTTATAGGCCCCATAGTTGATTTATTAATACCATATATTTTATATAATAATTATGTTTAATTAATAGTAAAAAGATATTAATGTGGTTTTTTTGTTGAATCTTAAGCTTGTATCTCAATAGAAATTTTTATTTGATATTTTTAAGATTTT
>NZ_LQXP01000050.1:0-16550 GCF_003268405.1 Acinetobacter sp. CFCC 11171
AAAACTTAAAGCAACGCTTTAAGTTTTACTCAGGCTTTAGGCCTTCGGCTTTTTCTAAAGATTCATCATTGCTGAAGAATTTTTCACGTTGCTCTTCAAGGAACTTTTTCGCGTCAGCTTCAAACACGTTTAAACGTTTTTCATTGATCAACGTCGTTTGGTGTTTTAGCCATTCTTGCCAAGCTTGTTTAGATACCGTATCAAACAATTTTTGTCCCTTCGCACCCGGGAATGGTGCAAAGTCTAAACCTTCCATTTCAGCCTGATATTTACGGCAAAAAACTTGTCGAGACATATCAATACTCCATTTAACTTGAAAAAGTTATGCGTAAAGTTTTTCTAAACGTGCATGCGCGCGTTCAATTGCTGCTTCAACTTGAGCAGGTGCAGTACCACCAATGTGGTTACGTGCATTGACAGATGCTTCGAGTGTTAAAGCTTTTTCGAAGACATCCGCTTGAATCAAGTCAGAGAACTGTTGAAGTTGCTCAAGGGTTAATTCTGAAAGGTCTTTGCCTTCTTGAACACCGAGAGCAACTGCTTTACCCACAATCTCATGTGCATCACGGAATGCCACGCCATTTTTAACCAGGTAGTCGGCAAGGTCAGTTGCAGTTGAGAAGCCACGCAGCGCTGCTTCACGCATGATGTCAATGTTTGGCACTAGTGCAGGGATCATGTCGGCAAATGCCATGAGTGAGCCACGAACAGTATCAATTGCATCGAATAGTGGTTCTTTATCTTCTTGGTTGTCTTTGTTGTATGCCAAAGGTTGACCTTTCATTAGGGTCAATAGGCTCATCAAGTCACCATATACACGGCCAGTTTTACCACGAATCAACTCAGGAACGTCTGGGTTTTTCTTTTGCGGCATGATTGAAGAGCCGGTGCAAAAACGGTCAGGAATGTTCACAAATTTGAATTGTGCCGATGTCCAAAGAATCATTTCTTCTGACATGCGTGATAAATGCATCATGATGAGTGATGCTGCAGCATTGAATTCAATACCAAAATCACGGTCAGATACGGCGTCTAAAGAGTTTTCAGCGACAGCTTCAAAACCTAGTAATTCGGCAGTGAATGCACGGTCAATTGGGTAGGTTGTTCCTGCAAGTGCAGCAGAACCTAAAGGCATACGGTTGGTACGTTTACGGCAGTCGATTAAACGCTCTGAGTCACGTACCAACATTTCAAACCACGCCATTAAATGGTGACCAAAAGTCACTGGCTGTGCAGTTTGTAAATGCGTGAAGCCCGGCATGATGGTATTGGTATTTTTCGCCGCTAAGCCTAGGATGCCTTTTTGTAATTTTTTCAATAATTCTAAAATCGCATCGATTTCGTCGCGAACATACAGACGGATATCGGTTGCAACTTGGTCATTACGACTACGACCGGTGTGTAGTTTTTTACCTGTAATACCGATACGTTGAGTCAAGCGTGACTCAATATTCATGTGCACATCTTCTAGGTCAATGCGCCATTCGAAGTTACCCGCTTCAATTTCTGCTTTAATGGTGTTTAAGCCATTAATAATATCGTCACGCTCTTGTTCAGTCAGAACGCCAACTTTTGCAAGCATGGTTGCATGTGCAATTGAACCTGCAATATCTTGTTTATAAAAGCGTTGGTCAAACTGTACAGATGCTGTAAATTCAGCAACAAAAGCGTCAGTAGCTTCGGAAAAACGACCGCCCCACATGCCTGAAGTTTGGGCTTGTGACGGATTTGAGGAATTAGAAGATGTGGTCATGTCGGCTCAATAAGATAAAAAGCATAGAACTGAGCAAGAGTATAGCAAATTCGAACCCAGTTGCCGAAGGGCAAGTTGATCAAACTTTTAGACAGGGTTTAGGTCTATGACAATTTCTGTATTTTCAGGAAAAATGGGCCGTTGGCACTATCTGTGGGAGCTTTTTCTTGCGGGTAATATTGTGGCGTTGGTCTTGGCTTTGGCACAAGCTCATTCGTGGCAAGCCTTAAGTGTTTCCAGTGTCATGCAGCATGTGTTGTTTATTAACTGGATTTTATTGGCATTTGCTGCATTTTCAGAGCTTTTGCAGAGCAAGACGCGTGGTTTAAGCATGAAAATGCTCATGTTTAGCGGGTTTGTTTTATTGCAAGCTTTGGTGTTATTCACCACCATAACTTTAAATGTTTTGATCTATTTTGGTGAAAATTTCAGTTTAGCTGGTTTGAGTGCAGACGTTTTAACTGCTGGTGTGGTTTTAAATCTGAGCTATGGGGTATTACTTGGGGCATTTTGTTTTCGATATTTATATTTAAGAGAACAGTGGGGTCGACAACATCATAGTGAATTAAACTCACGCATTCAGGCTATGCAAGCTCGGATTCATCCACATTTTTTATTTAATAGCTTAAACAATGTGATTAGCTTGATTGCGATTGACCCAGATAAAGCGGAGCAAATGCTACTGAATTTATCTCGATTGTTCCGTGCAAGTTTTCAAGAATTGAAGTTGGTAAGTCTCAAAGATGAGATCGATCTGTGTCAGCGTTATTTGGCCATTGAACAAATGCGTTTAGGTGATCGGCTTAAGGTGGAGTGGAAACTAGAAGGTATTGAACAATACGCTCAAGTACAAATTCCACTATTAACTTTACAACCTTTATTAGAAAATAGTATTTTTCATGGAGTTGAAAAGATTTTGACAAAGAGTACGATAAATATATTGATTGAAATATTACAAAATCAAATTAATATCGTTATTACAAATCCCTATACACAGGATACAATTAAATTACGTCAGGGGAATGGTATTGCCATCGAAAACGTGAAACAGCGACTTGAGGCATATTATGGTCAGCATGTCACTTTTCAAACCTACGCAGGCGAGGGAATGTATACGACTGTGGTGCAATATCAATATAAATAGAAATCTCAGTTGACCAATAAAAATAAATGACGTTAACGAGATAAGGAGGAGAAATGGACATCCTAATCTGTGATGATGAGCCTCTAGCAGTAGAGCGATTGTCACGTTTAGTCACTCAACTTGGACATCAAGTGGTTGCGAAAGCTTCACATGGTCAACAAGCGATTGACTTGGCTCAAAGCCTCGAGCCTGATGTCATCTTACTAGATATACAAATGCCTGAAATGGATGGGTTGACTTGCGCGAAATTGTTGCGTGAATTAGACCCCATGCCCGCTATTATTTTTTGCACTGCATATGATCATCATGCACTTGATGCATTTAAATCGAATGCAGAGGGATATTTACTAAAACCAGTTATGCAACAGGAATTGCAGCAGGTTTTAGATCATTTAACTAAATTAACCCAAGCTCAATTGAGCACGATAAAACAAAAAGAAAATATGGACGAAATTAAAATCAGCCGCCATCAAATCGCGGCAAAGACCTATCGTGGTGTAGAGTTGGTACCTGTTGAAAATATTTACTATTTTCTTGCAGATCAGAAATATGTCACTGTTCGGCACAAAAATGGCAGCGTACTCATTGATGAAACGCTGAAAGATTTAGAGCATGAATTTGGTGATCGCTTTATACGCATCCATCGTAATGCCTTGGTGTCTGTGAGCTTTTTAGATGGTTTAGAGGTTGTAAGCTCAGGACAATATCAAGTGCGTTGTCGAGATTTAGACGAGCGCTTGGCGGTCAGCCGTCGGCATTTACCGAATCTACGCGAGCGAATACAAAAATTATAGGGCAAGGGTTAAAGCACATTGCGAATTAAGCTTGCATTTTCAACTGAGCAAGTTAAGTTTAGAATAATAGCCCTATAGACTGTATTTTAAAATTTATGAATATCCTTAAGATCGCAACTCGACAAAGCCCGCTTGCACTTTGGCAGGCGGAACATATTCGTGCACGCTTAGAAGCACTTCATGCAAATTTGAAAGTTGAGTTGGTGACTTTTGTGACCCAAGGTGACAAGATTCTAGATACCCCTTTAGCCAAAATTGGGGGAAAAGGATTATTTGTAAAAGAATTAGAAGCGGCGTTGTTGGATGGTCGTGCAGACTTAGCAGTTCATTCGATGAAAGATGTGCCGATGGCATTGCCTGAAGGTTTAAGCTTGGCCGTGATTTGTGAGCGTGAAGACCCATTAGATGCTTTCGTTTCAAATACCTATAACAGTTTTGATGATTTACCACAAGGTGCGAAGGTTGGGACATCGAGCTTGCGCCGCAAATGCCAAATTTTAAAACAACGTCCAGACCTCGAAATTATTGATCTGCGTGGCAATGTGGGTACGCGTTTATCTAAACTCGATGCGGGCAACTATGATGCGATTATTTTGGCCAGTGCAGGGTTGAAGCGTCTGGGTTTAGCAGAGCGTATTCGTCATACTCTTGAGCCTGTTGTGAGTTTACCTGCAGTTGGACAAGGTGCATTGGGCCTAGAATGTCGTAGCCAAGATCAAACTGTATTGGATTTAATTTTGCCCTTAATGCATACAGAGACCAATGCCTGTGTACGCGCAGAACGTGCATTTAATGCATATCTAGAAGGTGGCTGCCAAGTACCGATTGCAGGTTATGCAACCTTAGAAAATGGTCAGATTCATTTGGAAGGTCGTGTCGGTAGTGTTGACGGTCAAACCTTGTTGAAAGCACAGCAAGTAGGTTTTCCTGAACAAGCTGAACAGCTCGGTGTCAAATTGGCACAAGACTTGTTAGCCCAAGGTGCAGGTGAAATTTTAAAGGCACTGTATTAATACATGCTTTTTATCAATACACGTCCAGCAGATCGTGCAACGCAGCTTAGCTTGACGCTGCGCTCTGCGGGTATTGCTGTGGCTGAGCTTCCATTACTTGAGCTCAAGCCACGGGCATGGTCAGAAGCATTGGCAGCGTGCTACGCCCAGTTGAGTGCTGCGGATGTATTGGTTGTGGTGAGCCCTTCTGCGGTTACCTTTGGAATGCAAGGTTTGCGTAAGGCAGGTATTTCATTAGAGCAGCTCGAACATATTCAATGGGTTGCCGTCGGTGATGCAACTGCAGCAAAGCTGGCTGATTATGGTATTCACAGTGTCGTACCGCAGGTGGAAACCTCGGAGGGAATGCTCACCTTAAGCCATTTAGAACAATTAGAGGCCGGGGCTTGCGTTGCATTTTGGCGCGGTGAAGGTGGTCGTCAATTTATGATGCAGCAGTTGCTAGCACGTGGCATTCAGATTCTCAATTTTGTGCTATATGAACGGCATCTACCGGAAGAGACCATTCAAAAAGTAAAAACACTCATTTCTGAACATCAGTTGTCATCTCCATATTGTATGTTGATCACCAGTGAGGCTAGTTGGCTCAATTGGCTTGACTTGATTCAGTCGCATTTATCAGTGCTGAGTCATGCACATTTTTTAGTTTTAGGTGTAAGGTTGTTCGAGCTACTTGAGCAAAGTCGTATAACACTGAACAAAGATTTTAAAATTATTCAACTCGAAGATTTAAACGCGACACACATATTGCAGCATGTGCAAGTCGTGCAGGGAAATACATGAAGAAGTTGTTTGTCGTTGTGGTCATTGTCGCCGTACTTTGGTTGGCTAAACTCAGTTTTGACTTGTTTCAGGTCAATGCTCAACAAACCGAACTGATGCAACAACAAACTTTATTGCAACAGCGCAATGCAGGTTTGAATGATCAGGTCGTAGCTTTGAAACGCCAGTTGAATGGCACAGCGACCGAGATGTCGGCTGCAACGACATCGAATGCTTCGATTGCTGCTGAGGCGACCCATAGTATTGAGCCAATGATTGTGGTGGGTCAGCAACTTGATTTGGTTGAATTTGCCATGCAGCAACAACAATTTGCTGTTGCTTTGGAAAAATTAAACCAATTAGATCAACAATTAGATCAGTTGAGCTTGGCACCTGCATTGCGTATGAGTTTGCATCAGGTGATTCAAAAAGACCGTGAGACCTTAAAGCAATATGTGACAGAGCGTCAGTTGCAGTCTGATAAAGTGAAAAATACTCTGCAATCGATCGATCAATTGTTAGAAAAAGAAATATTAAAGCCCTATAGTTCTAAAGAGCAGCAAAAAGGTCTTTCTTTTTGGCAAAAATGGATTCAAGTCGAATCAGTCGAACAACCAAGTCCCGTATTAATGCAGCGTAGCTTGGTATTAAAAGAAATGCAGTTACGTTTAATTTTGGCTCAGCAAGTTTTAAATCAAGGACAATATCCTCAATTTCAACAAGAAATCACTGAAATTATTAAAATTATGCAGCAATTGCCAGATGCTTCATTAAAACTGATACGCCAACGTTTAGAACAATTAAAGGACATTCCGGTTATTTCTGCACCGCTGTTAAATACTCGGGCACTCATAGGATAATCGACTATGAAACATATTTTATTGGCCTATTTATTTATTAGTTTATTGGTTGTCGCCATTATTAGTTTGCTGAGTTTTGGACATGGTGCAGGTTATGTGTATTTATACTGGCGTGAATGGCAAGTTCAATCCAATATTTGGTTTTTAGCATTATTGCTAGCATTACTGAGTTTAGTCGTGCAAATGCTTTGGTATGCGGTTAAACGCTATTTAAGTCGAGAACAACGTAAATCTGAAACGGTCTTTAGTTTTAATAAACTACATCCCTATGAGCAATTGGCTGTCATTTGGCTTTTAAATGCTGCACAAGATCAAAAAAACTTTATTCAGCAAGCTTTTACTGAGTCTGGATTATTAAAAGGGGTGATCGATGCGCGTTTATATTGGATTCAGCAACAATATGAAACAGCATTAAATGCATTAACTCAGATCAACCCAATGGCTTTTGAGCTTGCAGAATTGCAACGGATTGAAATTTATTTGTCTCAACAGCAGGGTGAAAAGGCTTTAACGCATCTTGAATTTTTAAATCAACATGAACTATCGCCATGGTTGCAAAAAGTCAGTAGTGCCTATGAGCAGCGCCTAACCACGCTATGGGGCATGTTTGCGTTGCAGTTTCCTTGGTTGTATTTGCGTTCGACACGTTATGGACATTTAGATGAGCTGACAAAACAAGCTTGGTTGGAACAATTATTATCTGCATTTGATCAAGCTGATGTCGATGACTTACAGCATTTAAAGCAGCGTTATTTGGATTTGCAAGATCAAATTACAGAGCGTAAATATGCGGTCAAGGTGCTATGGTTGAAAGTCTTGTCTCGTATGCCAGAGATGAGTCAGGAGCATGAGCAATTGGCTATTCATTTGCTGGAACAGCAATTTAACAAAGAAGTGTTCTTTTTGTGGTTCCAGCAAAAAATGCTGAAGCAAAACCCTGATTATGTGGCTGTAGAACAGCAGATTCAACGTTGGGAAGAAAAGTATCCTGCGCTGCCTGTTTTTAGTTTTGCAAAATGGAATATTTACCAAGCGACAGCACGTCAAGCTGAAGCAGATGCATTGTTAGAATTATATCCAGATGATGTATTAATGAGTTATTTACGCATCAAGTCAGCCTTAAATCAGCAGGATGACTTGATCAAACAATTAAATTTAATATTTGAAAATAATGCCAATTTTATGGAAATTCGAATATAAGGACATTATATGCAAGAAGATTTAGCTCAATATTCATTGGTTCATACTCAACACGTCGCTTGGGGGGATATGGATGCTTTTGGTCATGTAAATAACGTGCATTATTATCGTTATATGGAAAGTGCGCGGATTGGTTATTTAGATCAGTTGGATATATTTAATCAGTCTGTGGTTACGGTTGTTGCTTCAAGCCAGTGTAAATATTTAAGCCCAGTGGTTTATCCTGATATTTTAAAAGTGGCAACGCGCGTTGAAGAATTAAGAAACAGTGCATTTCGTATGCGTTATATATTATGGAGTGAACAGCAACAAAAAATTGTTGCAACAGGCGATGCGGTTATTGTGTGCGTGGATAAAATTACCCTACAAAAAACCTCTATTCCAGAAAATATTAAAACTAAAATAAAAGCTTTGGAGATTTCAGTCGGAAATAATATTTAAATACAATTTAATTTTATATATTTTAAGGAGTCGTGTTAAAATATTGTAGTAAAATGAAAATTATTTATTGAATAAAAATTTTATTATAATATTATGAGTGAGTTTTCATAAGCATTATTAAAATGAAATTTCGGAGTTAAAGATTATGCCTGATATTAGTAATTTATCAGTTGAAGAGTTAAAGAAACTTCAAGTAGAGGCTGAAGCACTGATTGCATCTAAAAAAGATCAAGCGATTGAAGATGCGTACAACCGTATTGTTGAAATTGCAGAAAATTTAGATTTAAGCGTTGAACAAATCCTTGAATTTGGTTCAAGCAAACGTAAAAAATCAACTCGTAAAGCTGTTGAGCCACGTTACCGTAGCAAAACTAATGCAGATGACACTTGGACTGGTCGTGGTAAACAACCGCGTTG
Source organism: Acinetobacter sp. CFCC 11171 (assembly GCF_003268405.1). Lineage (NCBI taxonomy): Bacteria > Pseudomonadati > Pseudomonadota > Gammaproteobacteria > Moraxellales > Moraxellaceae > Acinetobacter > Acinetobacter sp. CFCC 11171. The sequence continues at coordinate 8,385 of NZ_LQXP01000050.1, forward strand.
GTTAGTGGCTGAGCTAGAAAAAGGCGCGAAACTAGAAGACTTCTTAATTTAAGAATAATTCATGAAATCGTCATATCCTGAGTTCAGGATAATTAAACCAGGCAAATGCCTGGTTTTTTTATCTCTTTGAATTGGCTATGCAGAAAAAGTATGCATAATGTGTCTATAAAGAAAAATGTTTAAATGATGGAAAAAAATTGATGGATCGGTTGTGGTGGGATGATCAATAAAACTAATAATATTCGGTGGCTCATTTTTGCTGCGATCAGTTTTTTAATTTTCGTTATGCTGCAAGTACCTGCAGCTTGGCTCATTACAAAATTTTATAAAAATAACCAAATGCTACATAACGTCAGTGGCAATATTTGGCATGGGCAAGCAGATTGGACACGAGGAAATTTGAAAGGCTCGTTAAACTGGAGCACACGCCCGTGGGATTTGATTTTATTGCGCTTGGGTGCAAATGTTGAGATTCATAGTGGCAATACCAAACTACAAGGTGTGATGGGTTATGGTTTTGGTAAAAGTATTAGTATTAAAAACTTAGAGGGTCAAATTGCCCCTGAAACCTTAAAAAGTTTTGCCGATTGGCAATGGCCAATGAATGCCATTCAATTAAAAGATGTGCAGTTTAAATATAAGCCACAACAGGGATTTAGTCGTTCATCAGGCGAGATACAGTGGGCAGGTGGGGATTTATCATTTAGCTTTGCACAGCGTCAAGAGTCAATGAATGTGCCTGCCATGTTGGCTCAATTAAAAGACGATAATGGCAAATTGTCGATTGATGTTCGAGATCAACGTGAACAAAAAATGATGAATTTGTCACTTGAGCCAGACCTCATGTTGGATGTGCAATTAACCCAGCGCTTTTTGATGAATGTTGCTTCCTATGAAGGTAAGGCCGGATTAGATACGTATGTGATTAGTTCGCGTCAACCCCTATTGAGTGGGGTGAACTGATGGCTGACTATTTAGAAAAAATCCGCGAGATCAATTGGAAGCAAACAGATCGTCTTGCACCTATGGTCTTGGCTTTAATAATTTTGTACCTGTGCTGGAAGTTAGCTGCTTTATTTTGGTTATTGATTGCACCGCCACAAGCCATGCAGTTAGACCGAGTTGAATTGGGTTCACAGCAAACGCAAGTTCCTAATATTAGCTCTTTTGCCTTGTTTCAGGAAAATCGCAGTTCAGCAGCTGACGCGCAGTTAAATATGGTGTTACAAGGTGTGGTGGTTGGACAGCCAAGTCGCTACTCGTCGGCAGTGATTAAGGTCAATGAGAGTTCAGATCGCTACTTGGTTGGAGAAACCATTCAAGGTTCATCATATCAACTGGCTGAAGTGTACTGGGATAAGGTGATTTTAACGCAGGGTAATGGTGCACGGCGTGAATTGGCGTTCCAAGGTATTGAAAACGGATTAGATCAACCGATTGTCCCTACAGCCAATGCAACCTCAGGCGGATCTTTGCAGAATAGCAGCATGCAAAATACAACTGATCCTGCAAATTCAGGGCAAAGCACAACGCAGTCCGCGATTGGTCAGGCCGTACAACGCATGACTGAAAATCGTGAACAATATATGCAGGAAATGGGGGTAAATCCATCAGGTAATGGTGGGTTTGAAGTTTCAAACCGAACACCTGCTGCCTTGAGAAATAAATTGGGTTTGCAACCGGGTGACCGCATCATGTCTTTAAATGGGCAGGCGGTCGGTGCAGGACAATCTGAGGCGCAATTATTAGAACAAGCCCGCCGTGAAGGGCAGGTGAAACTTGAAGTCAAACGTGGTGATCAAGTGATGACCATACAACAGGATTTTTAGTGATGTCTCATCACTTTATAGGGTTAGGAAACACAGGCGTATATGGCTTTATTTAATAATAACCGTTCAACTTTAGCTGCCTATGCCATGGTGCCCTTGGTTGCTATGGTCAGCACAGCAAGTTATGCACAAACATGGAAAATCAATTTACGTGATGCAGATCTTACGGCATTCATTAATGAAGTCGCAGATATCACGGGGAAAAATTTTGCAGTTGATCCACGGGTACGAGGAAATGTAACGGTTATTTCCAATAAGCCTTTAAATAAAAATGAAGTCTATGACCTGTTTCTCGGTGTGTTGAATGTGAATGGTGTAGTGGCAATTCCATCGGGCAACACCATTAAACTAGTTCCAGACAGTAATGTAAAAAGCTCGGGCATTCCTTATGATGCGCGCCACCGTGCGTCTGGAGACCAAATTGTCACTCGAGTGATTTGGCTTGATAACACTAATGCCAACGACTTAATTCCAGCGTTGCGCCCATTGATGCCGCAATTTGCACATTTGTCGGCAGTGGCGGGGACCAATGCGCTGATCGTCTCAGACCGTGCTAGTAATATTTACCAGCTCGAAACGATTATTCGTAATTTAGATGGAACGGGTCAAAATGATATCGAAGCAGTGACGCTGCAATCGAGTCAGGCCGAAGAAATGATTGGGCTGTTAGAGTCGATGAGTTCGACCGGCGCATCAAAAGACCCGAAAGGGTCACGAATTCGTATTATCGCGGACAATCGAACCAATCGCATTATCATTAAAGGTGATACAGCGACACGTAAACGTATTCGTAAGATTATTGAAACTTTAGATGTACCTGCGGCAGATCGATTGGGTGGGTTGAAAGTCTTCCGTTTGAAGTATGCGAGTGCAAAAAACTTGTCGGAAATCTTACAAGGCTTGGTCACGGGGCAAGCTGTTTCGAGTACGAATTCATCGAATAGCTCAAACAGCAGCACGATGAACAGCTTAATGAATGATAATAACAGCTCGAATTCACAGTCATTCAGTTCACAAAATAACACCAGTTCAGGTATTAACCTCAACAGCAATAACTCTTCCAATAATACGCAAAATGGTATTTCAAGTTTTAATGCCAATGGCGTCAGTATTATTGCCGATACCACACAAAATGCACTGATTGTGAAAGCAGATCCGCAGCTCATGCGTGAAATTGAATCTGCGATTTCTCAGCTGGATATTCGTCGTCAGCAAGTGCTGATCGAAGCGGCGATTATTGAAGTCGAAGGCACGGATACCGATCAACTCGGTGTGCAATGGGCGTTGGGTGATATCAGTAGTGGTATCGGCTTAATTAACTTTGATAACTTTGGTTCGAGTTTAAAGAATATTGCCGCAGGTTATTTAACTGGTGGCGCTGCGGGTGCAGGTAGCGCGGTAAGTGCGGGTACTTCTTTGGTCCTTGGTGACTATCGTGAAGGTAGTGATGGTTCACGCAAACTCTATGGTGCGATGATTCAGGCCCTAAAAGAAAAAACCAAATCGAATCTATTATCTACACCGTCGATTGTGACGATGGACAACGAAGAAGCCTATATTGTGGTGGGTGAAAACGTTCCATTTGTGACAGGTTCGGTCACCACCAATGGTGGCACAGCCAATCCATACACATCGATTGAGCGTAAAGATGTCGGTGTTACTTTGAAAGTTGTGCCGCATATTGGCGACGGTGGTTCGGTGCGTTTAGAGGTAGAGCAAGAAGTTTCTGATGTAAAAGACAATAAAGGCCAAGCGTCGGATTTGGTTACGACTAAACGCGCGATCAAAACCTCGATCTTGGCAGAGCATGGTCAAACGATTGTGTTGGGGGGGTTGATCTCTGACAATACATTGCATGGGCGTCAATCTGTTCCAGGGCTAGGGGCTATTCCTGTACTGGGCAAACTCTTTAGCTCGGAAGGAAAATCCAACAGTAAACGCAATTTACTGATCTTTATTCATCCGACTATTGTTGGAAATTCTGCTGATGTGAAGAAAATGTCTCAGCAGCGCTACAGTCAGCTCTATAGTCTGCAACTGGCATTGGATAATGAGGGTAATTTTGCGAAATTACCTGAAAATGTGGATGATGTGTATCAACAGCGCATACCTGTTTCAAAAGGTACAGCACCTGCCCCTGTGTATAAGACGGTACCGACAGCACCACAAATGACACAGCCAGCGGCAGTGGTCTCCACGCCAGTCGCCATTGAACCTGCGGTGAAGCGCGAAACCATTACCGTACCGAATGGCAAAGTGGCGGGCATGCCTTAGGTTAGACAGCAGAGTGGTTTAGCTTTGAAACCACAGCATGCTATGATGAAAAAAACGAGCAATAGAGAATTAACTTCATGACTTGGAAAATTCAAGCAATTTCTGGTGATTTAACAGGACAAGAAATTAGTATTGAGCGTGATATGTTGGTGGGTCGCCATCAACAAGCAGATATTGTTTTGCAAGAATCTGATGTATCGCGTAAACATGCTGCCTTTGTACTGAAAGATCAGGCACTCTGGTTGCAAGATCTTAATTCATCCAATGGGACGTTTATTAATGATGTCCGTTTGACTGGTGAATCACTTTTAAAAGAAGGTGATATTGTACAGTTTGCCAGTGTGAAGTTTAGTTTATTGGCTCCAGCTAAAGCTGTTCAGATCCCAGCGGATATTGAACAAAGCGTTGAAGCGTTGCAAACAGAAGAAATTACACCTGTTCAGCAGCCGTCTGAAGCTGTTGCAGTTTCTGAAACTGTGGCACAAGAGTCTGTAGCAAACACGTCTGAGACTAAGGCACAAGAGCCTGTCGTTAAAACCGCAGCACAACAAATGAATGATCAAGGTATGCCAGAGTTGAAAGAGCGAGATGGCTCAGTTCAATTGACTCGTGATGGTATGCCGACCAATGTGGGTGTGCCTAAACCTGCACCAATTCCTGAGGGAGTTGATGTAACTGCTGTTCCGAAAAATGAATCATGTGATGTAGAAATTCCAGCGACATGTGTAGAGCAAGAGCGTGAAGCGCAAAAAAATGCCTCTGTGGGCTTAATCTCAGTCATTGTTTTAATCATTCTTGCAATTATTGCATGGGTCTTGTTTAAATAAACCGAGACATTCCTCAAAAGGCATGCATGGGCATGCCTTTTTTATGGGGAAAATTTACAAAAAAATAGAGGGACATTATGTTTGAAGTTCGTTTAGCAGAACGCCAAATGATTTTATTTGATCTGGATGGAACGCTAGTCGATTCAGCATCTGACTTACATCGTGCGATGAATATGAGTTTAAATGCGTTGCAATTACCGTTGGTCACAGAAGCGCAGGTGCGAAACTGGATTGGGAAAGGAACTTCATTGTTTTGTCATAGCGTACTTGAATACTTGACCGGGAAGGTGGATGCCGCACAGCACCATCTTTTACTGGAAACTTTTCTAAAGATTTACAATGCAGATCCTTGTGTTTTGACGCAGCCCTTTGACGGCATTCTAGCGTTCTTGGATTGGGCAAAAGCAGAAGAGAAAATTCTGATTTGTGTGACCAATAAACCAGAGCAACCGGCACGCAGTATTGTGCAGGCACTAGGTATGCATGAATACTTTGATGATGTGATTGGCGGAGATCGTTTTGAAGAGCGTAAACCACATCCCAAGCAGCTAGAGTATTGTGCGGAGCATTATGCCTTGCCGAAACAGCAAATTTTGATGGTGGGTGATTCTGTCAATGATGTAGAGGCAGCACGTCGTGCGGGTATTGATTGTATTGTGGTCAGCTATGGCTATAATCATGGTGAAAATATTCGAGATTGTCAGCCGCAGCACGTGGTTGATAACTTAAAAGAATTATTGGGTTGAAATAAGTAGGGTTAAGGAAGTGAAAATGAGCAAGTGTGTAGTATTTCGATGGCGTCACTCAATCAGCATGAGAAGAAATTAACTGAAATTGACCACGCGAAATATAGAGAAACCCAAATGACTACACAAACTCAATTTGAACAACTGAAAACTGCTGGATATAACTTGATTCCAGTATATCGTCAGCGCTTGGCAGATACAGAAACTCCACTTTCTGTCTTTGCGCGATTAAAACAACATAAACAAGCCTATTTATTTGAATCTGTAGAGGGTGGCGAAAACTGGGCGCGTTACTCCATTATTGGCTTGGGCGAGTCCACCGTATTTTCGTGTAATGAAGGGCAGTTGACCGTTCAACATGCTGATGGCTCGGTTGAAAAACAACAATGTGCTGACCCATTTCAATACATTCGTGACTTCCAAGCACAATATAAAGTGCCTACACAGCAAGATTTGCCAGCGTTGCCGAGCTTTACCGGTGGATTGGTTGGATACTTTGGTTATGATGCTGTACGTTATATCGAACCAAAGCTCAATAATGTTCCAGAAGCTGACCCGGTCGGGATTCCGGATATTTGGATGATGCTATCAAAAACCGTCATCGTCTTTGATAACCTTAAGGATACCTTATTCTTAATTGTGCATGCCGATGTAAATGATGCTGAGGCCTATACCAAGGCGCAGCAACAATTGGATGAGCTAGAAGAACTTTTGGCAACCCCAATTGCACTCAAAGCAAATAAGCATACTGCACCACAGTTTAAATCCATCACTGGACATGACAACTTTATTGACTCTATTGCGAAAGTAAAAGAGTACATTAAGGCCGGTGATGTGATGCAGGTTGTGCCGGGCCATCGTATGGTATCCGATTTTGATGGTGAGCCTTTGCAGGTCTATCGTGCACTACGTCACCTCAATCCATCGCCATATTTGTTCTTGGTGCAAGGGCAGACACTAGAAAATGACATTCCTTTTCATATCGTCGGTTCATCACCTGAAATTTTGTCCCGTTTAGAAAATGGTGTGGCAACAGTTCGTCCTTTGGCGGGAACGCGACCACGGGGTAAAACAAAAGAAGAAGATTTAGCGCTAGAAAAAGATTTGCTATCTGATGAAAAAGAAATTGCAGAGCATTTGATGTTGATCGATTTGGGGCGAAATGATGTTGGACGCGTTTCTAAAATCGGTAAAGTTCACGTGACTGATCAAATGGTGATCGAACGTTATTCGCATGTCATGCACATTGTGTCAAATGTGCAAGGTGAAGTACGTGATGATGTCGATGCTTTGGATGTTTTTAAGGCAACATTCCCTGCGGGTACGCTTTCAGGCGCACCAAAAATCCGTGCTATGGAAATTATTGACGAAGTTGAACCAGTAAAACGTGGAATTTTTGGTGGTGCTGTTGGTTATTTAGGCTGGCATGGCGAAATGGACATGTCGATTGCGATTCGTACCTGTGTAATTCGTGAAAATAAGGTCTATGTTCAAGCTGGAGCAGGGGTGGTGTACGACTCAAATCCTGAATCAGAGTGGAATGAAACCCAAATAAAAGCTCGCGCAGTGATCAAAGCGGTTGAATTATCGTCAAATGGATTGATTTTATGAGTTTTTCACGTTTTTTTTAGAAAAAACACTTGCAAGGATTTCAAGATTTGCTAAACTGCACACCGTTCCGATACGAAACGTACGAAACACTAAGAAACGCCGGCATAGCTCAGTTGGTAGAGCAACTGACTTGTAATCAGTAGGTCCACAGTTCGAATCCGTGTGCCGGCACCATCTTAGAAAGTTTGAGAGTGAGTAGAAAGAACAACACTGAAGTAAGTGTAAAATGGTGAGGTTCCCGAGCGGTCAAAGGGGGCGGACTGTAACTCCGCTACGAAAGTTTCGAAGGTTCGAATCCTTCCCTCACCACCAATTTTAAGACTTCAATAAGTGGTTTGTACCAACATCGTGCGGGAGTAGCTCAGTTGGTAGAGCGGTAGCCTTCCAAGCTACATGTCGCGAGTTCGACCCTCGTCTCCCGCTCCATATCTATTGAAGTGCTTATATTTGCTCTTATAGCTCAGTGGTAGAGCACTCCCTTGGTAAGGGAGAGGTCTCGAGTTCAAATCTCGATAAGAGCTCCAGATTTTACAGTTTAGCAAATTTAAATGTTGCGCAAGATTCCAGAAGCAGGCTTTTTAGTCTGCTTTTCAAGTATTGGGTGTTTATTTTTTTAGGCGATATGTCGGAGCTGGGTTTTACTCAGAATTGTGTTCGACGTAAACGAGGAAGAAAAGCATGGCTAAGGCTAAGTTTGAACGTAATAAGCCGCACGTTAACGTGGGCACAATCGGTCACGTTGACCATGGTAAAACGACTTTAACAGCTGCGATTGCAACTGTGTGTGCAAAAAAATTCGGTGGTGAAGCGAAAGATTACGCTGCAATCGACTCTGCACCAGAAGAAAAAGCACGTGGTATTACAATTAATACTTCACAT
>NZ_LQXP01000051.1:0-16294 GCF_003268405.1 Acinetobacter sp. CFCC 11171
CTGCCCATGCTTGTTGTTTGGGTTGGTCATAAATCCCGGTTAATGGTGGATGTGCGCCTGCAAAAATAGGCAGATCCCATTCTTTTAAATCGACAATTTCAGTTTCTACGGTACTGTAGTCATAGCTTTCGATTTCTGAAAGTAGCCAGTTGGCAATCTTAATTGCCGTGCGGCCTTCGCGGACACTGCCGACAATAATATGAAGTTTCATCTTATTTCCCGTCTTGTTTTAAAGTCTTGCATTAAATTAATATGAATTCGGTCCGTTGCATATACAGAAAATGTATCGAGTCGATTGATAGTTATAAAAATAGTGATAAAAAAAAGCTCCCGAAGGAGCTTTCATTTGCTGAAACTTAGATCAGTTTCACGCCTTGTTGACCGGCAGGGGTCACTTTGAAAATTTCAACTTCAAAGGTGATATTTTTACCGGCTAGAGGGTGGTTGAAATCCACTTCGGTAATGTCTTCACCTACAGTTTTGATCACCCCATACAGACTTTGTTTGGCTTTATCTTCAAACTCAATCATATGGCCTTCAACAGGACGTTGCTCAAATTTGACGGTATCAAATTTTTGTACGTTTTCCGGGTTCCATGGACCAAAAGCATCTTCAGGAGGAAGGCTCACAGTACGGCGGTCACCTGCACGTAAACCGAATAAAGCTTTCTCAAAACCCGGTAATAAGCTGCCATCACCCATGACAAGGCTGACAGGTTCAGCACGGCTACGGGTATTGTCAATTTCTACGCCATTTTCAATAGCAACAGAAAAGTGAAGCTCTACTTTAGAACCTTCTTCAATACGAGTTTCCTCGTTAGGATTGATAAAATCAGTCATTTTGCGCTTCCGCACGTTGAATTCGGTGTTTTTCTAAGAAAAACGTATCGATAAGAAGCAGAATCGTGCCTAAAGTAATGGCACTGTCTGCAATATTAAATGCAGGAAAGTGGCTGTTGTTGTAATACACGTGAATGAAATCCACCACATAGCCTAAAGATACGCGGTCAATTAAGTTACCGATTGCGCCGCCTAAAATCAGGGCAATGGCAATCGGAAGGACTTTCACGTTTTTTGGCATACGCATGAGCCAAAATACAAAAATGACAGACACAAGTCCTGCGAGTGAAGTAAAGAAATAACGTTGCCATCCACCGGCATCGGACAAGAAACTAAAGGCAGCGCCATAGTTATGTAGTAATGTCCAATTTAAAAAGGGCATGACAGGTACAGGATCTGCGTAGTTCAGATGTGTACTTGCAATCCATTTGGTCCATTGATCCAAAATAATGGCAACAATGGATAAGCCCACCCACACTAAATTGTGTGGGTAGAATTGAAAGAAGCCCTTTTTTTCTTGTGGATTAGGCATATTTTCTCTCTTCGCCTTGACCTGTAGGAAGGTTAATAATACAACGAGAACAAAGACCTGGATGTTCGTGATGTGTATTCACATCTGGCAGTACATGCCAGCAGCGTGCACATTTTTCACCGTCAGCAGCAGAGACTTTGACATTTAAACCGTCAAGGTCAGAGGCTTCGCCTTGTGCTGCATCAAATTCATTAACAATCACTTGAGAGGTGATGAGGACAAAACGCAGTTCTTCACCGAATTTGTCTAAAACAGCTTTCAGTTCAGCATTGGCCCAAAGTTCAACTTTGGCAGACAAGTTTGAACCCACAGTTTTTGCAGTACGTGCAGCTTCAATAAACTTGTTTACTGCAGATTTGACGGTGATCAAGGTTTGCCATTCAGCTTCAGTCACCAGATTCGCTGTAGAGGCTACAGGAATGTCATACCACTCCGCAGTAAATACATATTTCTCAGATTGCTCTGGAATCAACGGCCAAGCTTCTTGTGCGGTAAAGCTCAAGATAGGAGACATCCAACGGACAAAGGCTTGAACCAAGTGATACAACGCCGTTTGTGCAGAATGACGCGCTGCTGAGTCTGCTTTGGTGGTGTACTGACGGTCTTTGATGATGTCGAGATAGAAACCACCCAAGTCATTAATACAGAAGTTGGTCAATGCGCTAGTCACGATATGGAAGTTCATATCTTCATAAGCTTGTTGAATAGTTTTTTGTACTTCCGCAGCACGTTGCAAGATGTATTGATCCAGTGCGATCAATTGATCGACAGGCAAAGCATCAGTCGATGGTTTGAAGCCATTCAAGTTAGCCAACAAGAAACGCAACGTATTACGGATACGGCGGTAACCATCTGATGCACGGCTGAAGATTTCTTTACCTGCAGTCATTTCATAACGGTAGTCTGCAGACGCAATCCAGAAACGTAGGCCATCTGCACCCATGTCTTTAATGATGTCTTGCGGAGTGATCACGTTACCGATCGACTTCGACATTTTGCGGCCTTTTTCGTCCACAACGAAGCCGTGAGTCAATAAGCCTTTGTAAGGTGCGCGGTTATTAATCGCCATAGATGTTAACAATGAAGATTGGAACCAGCCACGATGTTGGTCAGAACCTTCAAGGTACAAGTCAGCAGGGTCTTGCAATTCTTCACGTTCACGAAGTACTGCAAAGTGTGTTGTTCCAGAGTCAAACCAAACGTCTAGAGTGTCACGAACTGCATTGTACTGCTCTGCATCTGCACCGATAAACTCAGACGCATCACGGTTATACCAACCGTCAATACCTTCTTGTTCAATCAGCTTCGCGACTTCTTCGATTAGCTCAGGGGTACGCGGGTGAAGTTCGTTGGTATCTTTATGCACGAAGAATGGAATTGGCACGCCCCATGTACGTTGACGTGAGATACACCAATCTGGACGACCTTCAATCATCGATTGGATACGGTTTTTACCCCAATCCGGTACGAAGCTGATGTCATTTTCAATCGCGTTCAATGCACCTTGGCGTAAACCTTTTGCATCCATGCTGATGAACCATTGCGGTGTTGCACGGAAGATAATCGGTGTTTTATGGCGCCAGCAATGTGGGTAGCTATGTTTGATCACCACATGTGCCCAAAGTTTGCCTGCTTCGGTTAAAGCAGCAATGATTTTTGGATTGGCTTTGTAGATGTGTTCGCCTGCAAAAATTGGCGCAGTCGGTAAATATACACCGTTGCCGCCAACTGGATTGTCGACTTTCAGGTTGTACTGTAAGCCAACTTTATAGTCGTCCACACCATGGCCTGGCGCGGTATGCACAGCACCTGTACCACTGCCGTCTGTGACATGCTCACCCAAAATCACTGGCACTTGGCGTTCAGCAATTAACGGATGTTGTAGTACTAGATTTTCAAGTTTTGCACCAGCAAATTCAGCAATCACTTCTACTGCGTTAAAACCATAACGCTGCGTTGCAGATTCAACTAATGATTTTGCAAGGATGAAGTTTTGCGCTGCTTTGTCTTCGCCAGTTGCTTTCACCAATTGGTATTCAAGCTCAGCATGTAGAGCAACCGCTTGGTTGGCAGGCATGGTCCAAGGCGTAGTTGTCCAGATCACGATATCTGTAGAATCGCTAACTGTAACACCTAGGCGTGCAGATAAATCAGCTAAATCAACAACGCTAAAACCAACGTCAATCGCATCTGATTTTTTGTCTTCGTATTCCACTTCAGCTTCAGCTAAGGCAGAACCACAGTCCAAACACCAGTTTACAGGTTTAAGACCCGGCTCAATATGGCCTGCTTTGGCAATTTCACCGAGCGAACGAACGATGTCGGCTTCTTGTTTGAAGTTCATGGTGAGGTAAGGGTTGTCCCAATCACCAAACACACCCATACGCACGAAGTCTTTTTTCTGTAATTCGACTTGGGTGTAGGCATATTCACGGCAGGCTTTACGGAAAGTTGAGGCATCTACTTTCACGCCGACTTTACCGACTTTTTCTTCAACTTTCAGTTCGATTGGAAGACCGTGACAGTCCCAACCTGGTACATACGGTGCGTCAAAACCGTCCATTACACGGCTTTTGATGATGATGTCTTTCAGGACTTTGTTTACCGCATGGCCTAAGTGAATTTGGCCATTTGCGTATGGAGGGCCGTCATGAAGCACATATTTTTTCTTGCCAATACGCGATGCACGAATCTGCTGATAAATGTTGTCGGCATACCACTCTTCTAACCATTTCGCTTCACGTACTGCGAGATTTGCTTTCATCGCAAATTCAGTACCTGGGAGGTTTAGCGTGGCTTTATAATCCACTGCATTTTCAGGAGTTTGCTTATCGCTCATGCAAGTTGTCTTCCAAATTTATCAGCCCGTTGACTGACGCGTTTTACAATAAATAATCGGGGGTTTAAAAGGGGAAATGAGGGTGCTGACCTCGAAACTCAAGGAGCTTTTCGACGTCGTCATCAATTCCCGCTTTCAATGCTTCAAGCGAAGGGTAGTCCTTTTCGCCATGTAAAAAGTTCAAGAACGTCACCCGCATTAACAGGCCATACAGATTAGCAGAAACATCAGGAAAATGTACTTCTAATCGCCATTCAGGATGTTCCTGTTTAATTGCGGGACGCGTACCAACATGCCCTGCACCAAACAGGGCAGAGGGTGCATAACCTGCAACCCCTAATTTGTCAGCATTTTCGCTTTTTACTTTATCTGTTAAAGATTCGGTTTCACAAATGACGTCGACTGCATAAATGCCATTTAAACAAGGTTTATGACGGTTTAAACGCACATTAATGGTAGGAAAATTAATCGTGCGACCGATTTGATCGCCATACTGTACACGACCTGTGATGCTATAAGGACGACCTAAAAGCTTTGCGGCATGGGCAAGGTCGCCTGCTTGTAATGTCTGACGAACCAGTGTTGAACTGACACGTTCGCCATCGACTTCGACATTTTGCAGGGCTGTGACTTGGAAGCCGTATTGGCGTAAAAATTCGCTATTGCCTTGACGGTTTTTGCCAAAGTGGTGATCTTCGCCCAAAACTAAACTTTGTGTATTGAGTTTATTTTTTAAAATATCGGCAAATTCTTCAGCGCTGAGATTACGAAAGGCATTGTCAAATTTCGCCACCACAATATAGTCGACGCCCAGTTCAGTTAAATATTCGACTTTTTCACGTAGTGAACTGATTCGAGGTGGAGCGTCATAAGCTTTAAAGAATTCAAGTGGTTGTGGCTCAAAAATCATCACAGCTGTTTTTAAGTTTTGTTGCTGTGCTATGTCTTTGAGCTGGCTGACCATCGCTTGATGACCCAAATGTACGCCATCAAAATTGCCAATGGTCACGGCAGTTTTGGGGAGTTCTAAGTGGGGCGCTAAAGCATTCAGACGGAGCAGCTTCATGGGCGAATCAATTGTTGAAAATGTTTGAGGGCTATATATTGCCATAATCTTCTGCGTTCGTCTTGTTGTTGTGTTTTTACTCAAGTTTTTTTATGCAGAGATGAATTTATTGTCAATAAAATAAATTATAAAAATAAATATTAATCAATTTTTCTTATTTAATGGTGTGCTTAAACTATAGACATTCCATTTTGATGAGCATCATGCGATGAAAATGCCATTTTATCAACTCCAGCATAAACAAGACTTGATTCGTCATTTCACCCCAAACTGGTTTACGGTGGTGATGGGCACAGGTGTGGTGGCCCTCATTTTACCATCTATAGCGGTGGCGCCGCAGTGGATGTGGTCCATCGGAGCAGGGTTGTGGCAGATCAGCATCGTGTTGTTCATATTGTTTAGTGGGATGTATCTCAGCCGATGGATCTTGTATCCACAAGAAGCCAAGCAGATTTTCCAGCATCCGGTGATGAGTTTATTTCTTGGGGCAATCCCCATGGCACTGGCAACCCTGATCAATGGCGCATTGAAATTTGGCACCACGCTGTACACTGAGTTTTTGGGCGTAAGCATCATCACATGGGCTGAATATTTATGGTATGTCGATGTGTTGATGGCAATTGCGATTGCATGGTGTGTTCCCTTTCTGATGTTTAGTCGTCAGCAACATGCGCTGCAAGGCATGACTGCAGTATGGTTATTGCCGATAGTGGCTTGCGAGGTGGCTGCCAGTTCAGGCGGTTTATTGTTGGCGCATTTACCTGCACAGGCCCATGCTGTCCATATTTTGCTGGGGAGTTATCTGCTTTGGGGGATCTCAGTATTTCCAGCATTTGCCATCTTAAGCATTTTGTTGCTGCGTCTGGCTTTACATCAATTGCCAAGCAAGGATATGGCGATCAGCAGTTGGTTGGCCTTAGGACCGATTGGGACAGGGGCTTTAGCGCTGTTAGTTTTGGGCGAGCAAGCCCCACGTATTTTGACAGCAGTAGACTTGGCAGATTTAGGACAGGTGTTGCTTCAAGGCGGCGTGTTCGCAGCCCTTGTTCTACTTGGATTTGGTGTATGGTGGTTCGGAATCGCCATACTCATCACGCTAAAACATTTACGAGATTTACCCTTTAATCTCGGGTGGTGGGCGATGACGTTTCCATTCGGCGTTTTTAGTTTGGCGGTCATCAATTTGGCGGAACAAACGCAGTTACACGCTATTCAACAGTTCGGTACTTTTTTTGCAGTATTGCTCTGTACGCTTTGGTTATTGGTGATGCTGAAAACCATACAAGGGTTTTATCGCGGCAGCTTATTTTTTTCTCCATGTTTAAAAGCGTATTGTGATGCTCAGCGCGCATCTTAATTGATGTCGGGTGAATGTAAATCCGTTGAAGAAAAATATAGCGCGTTGGCTTTGACGGATTTCAGCAAACAAATATAGAGCTTGTGCAAGTGTGTGATGCAGTTACGTTATTTTGCTATCCAAGCAAAACATTCATGTATAAAATTTGCGCGTATTTTCGAGAGATCAACAGGCTTCGAGATATAAACTTGCTTGTAGTGTAGGTGCTAGAGTAAGGATTATGGATTAAAACAAAAAAGATAAAAATAAGGATCGAATTATGTGTAATCAAACCCGTTTTTGGGATGATGCCAAAGGATTATTAGAAGAATGGTACGTCGCTTGTACCTCTAAAGAACTCAAAAAAGATCAGCCTTTTTCAGCCATCCTGTATGGTAAAAAATTTGTTCTGTTCCGACAAAAAGATGGAACAGCCGCTGCATTGCTCGATCAATGTGTGCATCGTGGTGTGCCTTTGTCTAAGGGTAAAATGACCGATGGCTGCGTGACATGTCCATATCATGGTTGGTCGTATCAGGGCGATGGGCATGTGGCGCATATTCCTAGTGTCAATGGACAATTTTTTCCAGAAAAACCGCATCCCTTTAAACAGCGTAGTTTTGATGTATGTGAGCAAGATGGGGTGGTATGGATTTATCTCGGTGAAAAGCCCAAACAGGAACGCCCGGAAATATTTAAATTACCGTTTTATGATCAAGCCGGCTGGGTCAGCTATTACATGGTCGGCAGTTATGATGGCGAGATGGGCGCTGTTGCACAGAATATAATGGATGTAACCCATACCATATTTGTCCATGAAGGCTGGTTTCGTTCAGAGTCGGGAAAAGCCGTGGATGCCACCATAGATGTCGGGCCGCGCAAAGTAGTCGTTGACTATCATGACCATGATGCAGATGTCGGCATGATGCCATGGCTGACCAATCCGCATGGTGCTGAACAGGTCCACCGCGACAGTTTTATCGCGCCGAATATTACCTTGGTGGAATACCATTGGGGAGAGCCATCGGGCATGGTGTTTAATAGTCTGATTAGCCCTGTGGGGCCGTATGAGTCACGGGTTTATACCTGTGTCAGTTATAAATTTCCGATTCCAAAATTGTTGTCTAAGGCATTGATGCCGGCTGTGAATGCCTATACTTGGGTGGTCAACAAACAAGACATTAAAATTTTGTCAGCGCGAAGAGCTGGCATCGAGCATATGCCGATGACCCATTCGCATAGTGTACGAGGGGATATGGCACATATTGCATTAGAGAAGATTTTAGATGCCTTACGTCATGACCAACAATTGGCACCATCTTTTATTGGCAAGCGGCCGATGCAATTTCAAATTTGATAGCATTCAAATCTGCGTGAGGAATTTATTTTCTGAGCAATGTGATTTTTGAAGATGATTTTTTCTGCGCACGTGCAAATGTATGCTATATGAAGGCATCAATTTGAGGAGACCGCTATGCGTCAGCAAATCGCTTTAATTATGGCACTGCCGAGTGAATCTAAAGGCTTGTTTGAAGCCGCAGGCATTGAAGTACATTACAGTGGTATTGGTAAAGTCAATGCCGCATTTAAAGCCTTTGATGTGATTCAAAAAACCGGATGTCATACTTTGCTGAATTTGGGCACTGCGGGAAGTTCACATTTTGATGCACATGCTTTGGTTGAAGTAGCTCAATTTGTACAACGGGATATGGATGTATCGCCTTTGGGTTTTGATGTGGGGGTGACGCCGATGGATACCGATCATCCTGCTGAAATTCAGCCAGAGAGCATGTTTAGCCATTTGCCTAAAGGAATTTGTGGTACAGGCGACAGCTTTGAAACTGGGCTGCCGAAAGTGCCGTGTAATCTTGTCGATATGGAAGGCTACGCAATCGCTAAAGTATGTAAAAAACTGGGTGTTCGCTTTGTATCGGTAAAATATATTACCGATGGTGCGAATGACACAGCGCATCTGGATTGGGAAGAAAATTTATTATTCGGCGCAAAGAAATTATTGAAATTATATCAAACAGTCAAATAAGGCATTTAGCTAATTTCGGTCGGCGACCATAGAATGCTATGGTCGTATGCCAATTCGACCCAATTCAATTTACTTTTCTGGGCGTGGAATTACACCGTAAAGCATCATATGAACGGTATGTTGAATAATCCGTTGTTGCATACTGCGATTACGTAAGGTTTTTCCAGTGACCATTTCCATTTGGGTTGCAAAGTCAGCATAGTTTTGCGTAATTGCCCAAATGTTCAGAATTAAAAGTTCTGGATCAATATCTTTTGAAATTTTACCTTGCTCTTGCCAGTTGCTAATGACTTTGGCTTTGCGTTTCACTAATTTTTTTAGTGGGCCTTTTAAAATTTCAAGAATGTGTGGTGCGCCCTGAATGACTTCAAGTGCGAACAAACGTGAGGCTTTCGGTTGCGTACGAGATACTTCAATTTTCTGCAATAGATAATTGGTGATCGCTTCTTCAGGCTCAAGGTCTGCTTCCAACATTTGTAGCGGAGCAAGCCACTTTTGTAGAACCGTTGTCAGAACTTCAACATAAAGCGCTTCTTTATTTTCATAGTAATAGAAAATATTCGATTTATGCATTTCTGCAATCTGTGCGATCTCATCCAAGCTGGCGCCATTGAAGCCATACAGGGAAAAGACATCCAGTGCTGCATTAAGCAACTGGTGGCGTTTCTGGGTACTCTTTTTTTGTTCCATTAGCTCTTTTAAGAAAATGAAAAGGGAATATTGAATTGTACGGCAAATCAACAGATTTGTGCACAATCATCGTTTTTAATTTTATGAATTTTGGCAGTTTATTCTGTTCAACGGTCAAATAAATACGACGAATGCCATAATATTTCAAATAATCATTTTAGGGTGAAATTTAAATAAATCATTATTTTTAGTCATGGATTTATATGATTTGTCGTAATTTTTGTGATGTATTTGTCAACAGGCGATAAATCTCCCCTCAATGCTAAACGTGGTTATGTTGCGATATTGCTCTAGAACAGGACAGGAAGTCACACAGTTTAAGTGATGATTTCCTGCACAAGTATAGCTTAAGTGGCCAAGACTGCTTGTAAGACTTGTTGTTCAAGTTCAGTAAATTCAATGCCTTTTTTTCGTGGACGGGCCAAATTGACACGAAATTCTTGGGCAATATGGCCTTTATCGAGCAAGATAATTCGGTCTGCCAACTGTACGGCTTCACTTACATCATGCGTGACCAAAATCGCGGTAAAACCTTGCTCGGTCCAGAGTTTTTCAATCAAATTCTGCATATCTAAACGTGTTAAGGCATCGAGCGCACCCAGTGGTTCATCTAGCAGCAATATACGTGGTTTATGTGACAAAGCACGTGCCAGTGCAGTACGTTGTCGTTGCCCCCCTGACAGCTGTGTTGGCCAAAGCCCCGCTTTGTCTTTTAAACCGACTTTTTCGAGGAGTGCTGTGGCATTGGCGTGTTGGTCTTTGCTTAAACCAAGTTGTACATTTTTCTCAATGCTACGCCAAGGCAGTAGGCGAGGGTCTTGGAACATCACACGAATATCATCACTGGTGATGCCTTCACGTATATGACGTGCAGACTTAAATTTAATTTCGCCATAACTCGGTTTTTCTAAGTCGGCGATGAGGCGAAGCAGGGTACTTTTACCACAGCCACTACGACCGACAATCGCCAAGAATTCACCGGGTTGAATATGCAGGTCAAGGTCCTCAAGGACTTTAACATCGCCATAAAATTTGTGTAGTTGTTCAATCAGGATCTCTGCGCCCAACACCGCATGGGGGTTGATATCCTCGACTGAAGAACGCTGAGGTTGGGTTGAGTCGTCTGCATGACGGCTTATGCTTAAATCGGTCATCACATGCTCCTTATTTTTGGTAACCCGAGTGCCAACGGAGTAAATATTTTTCTAAGGCAACAGCCAGTACATCGGCCAATTTACCGAGTAGGGCATACAATAAAATCCCGACCAAGACGATATCGGTTTGTAGAAATTCGCGTGCATTCATGGTCATATAACCGATGCCGGCTTGTGCAGAAATGGTTTCTGCCACAATCAACAAAACCCAAACGAGCCCGAGTGAAAAACGCAGACCAACCAAAATAGACGGCATCGCCCCCGGTAGAATGATTTCTTTATAAAGTTGCCAGCCACTCAAACCGTAGCTTTTGCCCATTTCAATCAGTTGAGGGTCTACAGAACGAATACCATGATAGGTATTGATATAAATGGGAAAGAATACGCCAATAGCGACTAAAAAAAAGTTTGGCCGATTCATCGATCCCAAACCATAAAATCACCAAGGGAATCAGGGCAAGAGCAGGAATGTTACGGATCATTTGCAGCGTGGTATCGAGTAGCGTCGATGCTGTTTTGGATGAACCATTCAGCAGCCCTAAAAAAAGACCTAATCCACCGCCGACTAAAAGCCCAACCAAAGCACGACCGGCACTGATTTGAACATGCTTCCACAGTTCACCACTGATCAGTAAGTTCCAAAAGGCCACCACCACCGCACTTGGCGCAGGCAAAATACGACTTTCTAACAGCCCTGTAACAGAGGCAATTTGCCAAACAATAATTAATGCAATAGGAAACAACCAAGGCAGCAAACGCTGCCCGAGTTGTGTTCCACGTGAAACCTTCGGTGCTTTGAAGGTTTCAACAGAAACAGTTTTGGACATTAGGTCGGCTCCTGAATCTTTTCAGCTTTTTTATTTTCATCTGGTGTGTAATTGTTCGCGACAATCTCACCAAATGGGCCGGTTAAGTTAGGTTGAACCAATTTCTGACGTGTTTCCAATGGCAGTAATGGGAACACTAATTCTGCAAAACGGATCGACTCTTCAAGGTGTGGGTAACCAGAGAAAATAAAGGTGCTAATCCCGAGATCGGCATATTCTTGGATACGTGCGGCGACAGTTTCAGGATCACCAACGAGTGCCGTACCTGCACCACCACGAACCAGACCAACACCGGCCCATAAGTTTGGCGATACTTCTAATTTGCTACGGTCGCCATTGTGCAGTTCAGCCATACGGCGTTGACCAACAGAGTCCATGGTTTTGAACTTGGCTTGCGCGGCTGCAATGGTGGCATCGTCGACATATTGGATCAGCTCTTCTGCTGCTTTCCATGCCTCTTCATTGGTTTCGCGCACAATGACATGTAAACGAATGCCATAATTCAGTTCACGTCCTTTGGCTTTGGCTTTTTCACGCACCACTGCAATTTTTTCTTTTACCGCTGCAGGTGGCTCACCCCAAGTTAAATAGGTGTCAACTTGATCCGTTGCCAGTTCAACAGCAGCCTCTGAAGAACCGCCAAACCATAGTGGTGGATACGGTTTTTGTACCGGTGGATAAAGTAATTTGGCGTCGTCCACACTCAGACGTTCGCCATGGAAGGTATAGCTTTCACCGGTATGTGAACGGGTTAAAATTTCACGCCAAATCGTGGTGTATTCAGCAGCTGTTTGGTAACGCGTTGCGTGATCTTCATAGACACCATCACCCTTGAGTTCCTGCTCATCACCGCCTGTAACTAAGTTCAGTAAGATACGGCCGCCAGATAAACGGTCAAAAGTTGCAGCCATACGTGCAGTTAGTGCAGGCGTTGTCACCCCCGGACGTAGCGCCACTAGAAATTTTAAATTTTTAGTGGCATCAATCAAGCTTGCAGCTGTAAGCCATGGATCTTCACATGAACGACCTGTCGGAATCAGAACGCCTTCATAGCCAAGATTATCCACCGCTACTGCAATTTGCTTCATGTAGGCGTGATCGACTTGGCGTGCACCTTTACTTGTTCCTAAGTAGCGACTGTCACCGTGGGTAGGGATAAACCAGAAAATTTTCATGTTCAGTTCCTTGTATTTTTGATGGCTCGGGTATCAATGTGATGAAGGTGTCCAAACTTGCTTTTGGACTTGAATGTTGTTTGGAATCAGTTGGACTTGTTTAAATAAGTCCGCAATATTTTGCTGTGCTTGAATGACCTCAGGTGTCAGCGGGCGCACAGGAGATGGTTTAGATCGGCGAGAAAAGGCTTGCGCAGCAATATTCTTTTGCAGCCCAGTGCTGTTTTGATAAATCTCTAAAGCCACATTTTGGTTCTTCACAATCCACTGATCGGAAGCATCTAGGGCCTTTAAAAATTTAGCTGGGGCATTAGGGTGCGCTTGAACGACTTTTGGATTTGCCACATAAAATGAATAGGTCTTTGGAAAATCACCGGATTGAATCAGCACTTTAGCCTGAGCATCCAACTCCGCAGCAGATAAAAACGGGTCCCAAATGGCCCATGCATCAATTGATTTTTTATCAAATGCGGCACGTGCATCTGCTGGTGGAATCCAAATCGGTTGAATGTCATTCCAAGTCAAACCGGCTTTTTCTAAAGTTTTGGCTAATAACTCATGCGCACTCGAGCCTTTTTGTACAGCAACGCGTTTGCCACGTAATTCTTGAATGGTTTTGATTGAGCTATCAGCTGGAATCACGACAGCGAGCGACTGTTCAGGCACCACTTCATAGCCAATATAATTGAGGTCTTTATTGGCAGCTTGGGCAAAAATAGGCGGGGTGTTGCCGACATAGCCATAATCCACCGCACCAACCGCAAGAGCTTCTAACATTTGTGGGCCAGCAGGGAATTCCTTCCACTCAATGTGAGCGCCGGGAAATTGTTGTTCAAAGAGCTTTTGTTCACGGGCAACTAGCAAATTTAAGGCTGATTTTTGAAAACCAATAACCAAGGTTTTTACGGCTGTTTCAGCTGGTTTTTCACCATCCTGCTGTGCTGTTTCTTGTTTTTGGCAGGCACTGAGTCCAAGGCCCAAAGTGGCTAAAGTCAGTATGGAAAATGTTCTTAGAATACGCATGGCATCGCCCTTATGCTGTGGTCGCCTTATTTGATAATGGCCGACTCAATATTTAATTTATTGGGAATTAATTTTTCGTTATAAAACGCATCAGCGACTTGCTGCTGCTCCTGCGCCACTTGTGCAGTAATCGGCGTCACTTGATTGCCTAAGCGTGAAATAGATGTTTTAAGTACATCCAGACCTAAGCCAGTTTTGCCTTCGAGTAACTTGGCCGCTTCGTCTTGATTTTTTGAGACCCATTGCGTGGTCAAATTCAACTCATTCACCACAGCTTGCAGCACTTTTGGATTTTCCTGAGCAAATTTACGATCGGCCAAATAGAACTGGTAGTTCTTCACCAAGTTTTCGCCATTGGCAATGCTGCGAGCATTAAGTTGATGCTCAGCAGCAGAAAGGAACGGGTCCCAAATTACCCATGCATCAACGGCACCTTTTTCAAAAGCAGCACGTGCGTCGGCAGGTGGTAAATACACGACATTGATGTCGCTAAATTTAAGCTGATTGGCTTCCAACAGCTTGAGCAACAGGTAATGCACGTTTGAGCCTTTGTTTAAGGCCACACGTTTACCTTTTAAGTCCTGAATACTGTGAATAGCCGAATCTTTTTGCACAATTAACGCTTCAGCTTTTGGAACTGCAGGTTGGTTGGCAATGTAAACCAAATCGGTTTGAGCGGCTTGAGCAAAGATAGGCGGTGCTTCACCGACTTCACCAAATGACACGCTGCCCACATTGAGCCCTTCAAGCAGCTGTGGACCCGCAGGAAATTCCACCCATTTGATATTTACACCTTGGCTTTTTAAGGCTGTTTCTAAGGTTCCGCGTTCTTTTAAAATTGGCAATAAGCCATATTTTTGGAAGCCAATATTTAAGGTGACATTTTCATCAGCCTCTTTTTTGCCACAGCCCGACATCATCATGGCACCCACAACCGCTGTAGACAGTACAAGTGTTTTTGTCCAAAGTTTTACTTTGTGAGTACGCATGTGTTGCTCCTATAAAGGTCTAAATTTGCAGAACTGTTGATTTATGAACACATAAGCTAAAGAGTTTTCTTTTTCGAAAAAAATAAGAAAACTTAAATTTAAAATCAGGAAAAAAGATAAATAAAAATCAGCAAAACTTATGAAAAATTATGATTTTAGAAAAACATATAATGTGTCAAAGTATTATTTTAAGTTATTGAAATTATTTATTTATTTGGGTTATTTAAATGGCAGATATGGTTATTCTGTGGCTTGCAAAGTGATTTGAGGGGGATAGCCAAGGGATTAGGCATAACCTTAT
Source organism: Acinetobacter sp. CFCC 11171 (assembly GCF_003268405.1). Lineage (NCBI taxonomy): Bacteria > Pseudomonadati > Pseudomonadota > Gammaproteobacteria > Moraxellales > Moraxellaceae > Acinetobacter > Acinetobacter sp. CFCC 11171. Next base: position 14,813 of record NZ_LQXP01000051.1, read on the forward strand.
GCAAAATAATGCTATTCAGCGCATAAAAAAAGCCACTTTAAAGTGACTTTTTACAAACCAATGAGTTTCTTTGGTAGTTGTATAAGGCCTGACGGGCATTCGGTAAGTCATCGACACTGACTTGTTCAAAACCTTGTTCAAGGAACCAATGCGCTGTCCGTGTGGTCAAAATAAACAATTGTTCAATACCTAAATCTCGCGCTTTTTCTTCTAAATAATGCAAAATTTGGCTACCGCGATTTGATTTTCGATACCCCGGATGCACAGCTACGCACGCGATTTCAGCAGAGCGTTTTTCATTCCCTGTGACAGGAATCGGGTATAACGCAGCGCAGGCCAAAATCGTACCGTCACGTTCAATCACTGCAAATTGTCCAATTTCATTTTCCAGACGTTCGCGTGAGCGATAAACCAAGATGCCTTCTTGTTCGAGAGGGCGTAAGAGATTGATTAAGCCACCCACATCTTGAATATCGGCAGTACGCACTTCTTCATAATGCGCATCGGTGATCATGGTGCCAGAACCGTCACGTGTGAACAATTCTTCGATCAATGCGCCATCATAGGCATATGAAATAAGATGAACACGGTGTACGCCTTGTAACGAGGCATCTTTAGCAACGCTTAAATGCAGGGCAATATCGGGGTTAGAATCTTGATATTGCAAAATATGCTGATCAAGTTGATGAGGCGTAATTTCGCGTTGTAGCTGCCCATGTTCATTGTGCAAACCATGTTGTTTGCCCAAGAAAATCAACTTATCCGCTTTTAAGCTGATGGCGGTTTTGGTCGCAACTTCTTCAGCCAATAAATTAAACACTTCACCTGTCGTGGAATAACCTGTTGGCCCAAGCACCACAATATTTTGGCTCTCTAAATGACGTTGAATCGCATCGATATCGACGGAACGAACTTCACCAGACAGTTGAAAATCGATACCGTCACGAATGCCATACGGTTTTGCCGTGACCAAATTGCCTGAGACCACATCAATACGCGCGCCGTACATCGGTGAGTTGGCTAAACCCATAGACAGGAGGGCTTCAATTTGCAGACGAATGGAACCGACGGCATTCATCACCGCAGGTAAGGATTCGCGAGTGGTGATGCGACGGTGATGATGAAATGGTGTCTGGATGCCGCTGCTTTGTAAATTATGATTGATTTGCGGACGGGCACCATGCACCAAAATTAGACGAATACCAAGCGAGTGTAATAAGGCAATATCGTGAATAATGTGTTGAAAATTTTCATGTTGCAGCGCTTCACCATCAAACATGATGACAAAGGTTTTGTTGCGATGCGCATTAATATAGGGTGCAGAATGACGGAACCAATGCACATACTGTAAGGTTGTGCTGGAAGATGGTTCAGTGATATTCGTTTGCATGCCTATGCCTGTTTATTCGCTTTGGTATGGATGATTCTAAACAAAAACATATGACAGCGGAAAGCAAATTTGACATCCTCACCCCCTTAAAC
>NZ_LQXP01000052.1:0-15624 GCF_003268405.1 Acinetobacter sp. CFCC 11171
ATAGGTTTCATCAATATGCCACGAGCTCAGATCTGTAGGATTACGCCAATACCAGCGTAAACGTTTTTCTATTTCAGGAGCATAACGTTGAACCCAACGGTAAATAGTCGTGTGATCAACATTCACACCCCGTTCGGCCAGCATTTCCTGCAGTTCACGATAGCTAATGCCATATTTACAATACCAGCGCACAGCCCAAAGAATGATTTCGCCCTGAAAATGCCGACCATGGAAAGGATTCATATGCTGCACCTTTAGCTAAAACAGTCTTCAGCTTACCATTCGTGGTTATTTGCAACAGTGCCCTTCAGCTTACCATTCGTGGTTATTTGCAACAGTGCCGTAATTCCACCCAGGAAGAATGCCAAGCCCTGGAAAGATTCTAAAATCAGTTCAATAGAACGAAATGAGTTACTTCAAACGGTTAAGCATTTAGGCAGAACCCTATGGAAAAAATGGTCGGGCTATCACCGTCGCAGTTTGGTGGAAACCAAGATGCATTGCATCAAATTATTAGGAGATAAGCTGACGGCAAGACATTTTCAAAGTCAGGTCAATGAAGTTCATGCGCGTGTGGCAGTTCTGAATAGATTTACGGAATTAGGTAGACCTCACACCCAAGTTGTCACTTAAATTTGAATGGATTGGGGAAAACTCAGCTTTTGAATGTTTATGCAACAAAGCCGGTTTTAGTTATAAACTTATTCATTCAGGAATTATATTGCTGAATGAATAAGTCTAATTGATTTATTTATGCAACCCAACTATTCATTTGATTCATTTGATTCATTTGATTCATTATTTTTAACTTGTTTTTGTTTAGAATTTTCAACTTTAGAAGCTTTTAAATTCTTTTCAAGAAATAACAAGCCGCCATCTGCATAACTAAAACTTGCGATACTAAAGAATGCACTAATTAACAGTAATTTAGTACAAAATTTATTTTTGAATAGCATGTTTATTTACTCTCATTTAATACTTGTTAGATATTCTAACTTTAAAGAATTAACACCCAGAGGACTCATAAATTACATTCTTGTAATTTTAAAATGTCTCAGGATGGTGTTTAAAGTGCGTGTGATAAATAGAAGTGTAATACAGGAAAATGGTAAGGTTTATCAGCCTAGTCATCTGTCCATTATGTAGAAAGAGCAGCACTTTAATGTTTATGCTGTTCCAATGTATTACATTCCTTACTTTCTATTTGTAACGTAATTTCAGTAATATTATGATTATGTTTTAGAACTTCTAAGGCCTTTTGATAGAGTTGATCTGTATTGCTATTCGGAGCAACCAAATGAGCAGTTAAATGAATATTTTTTGAGGATATAGCCCAGACTTTCAACTGATGAATCCCTTCAACGCCCTCTAGCTTCAATAAATCATTTCTTAACGACTCAATATCAATCTCATCAGGAACTCCTTCAAGCAGAATATTAATACTTTGTTTTAATAAAATCCAAGTTCGAGGTAAGACCCAGAAGCCAATTAACACAGCGATTACGGTATCAACCCACATCCACTGGGTAAAATAAATAACTATTCCTCCGATAATCACGCCTATCGATCCTAGAGCATCACTAAGAACTTCTAAATATGCACCTTTTATATTTAGACTTCCTTCAGCACTAGCAGAAAGGATTTTCATTGAAATCAAATTTACGACCAAACCAATGACCGCGACAATCATCATTTCAACACTTTGAATTTCAGCAGGGTTCGTAAAACGTTGATAAGCTTCATATACAATATATATTGCTACCACAAAAAGCATCACCGCATTAAACAGAGCCGCTAAAATTTCAAATCGCTGATAGCCAAAAGTTCTTTTATCATCTGCGGCTTTTTTACCAATTTTGATAGCGGCAAGAGCAATAGCTAAAGCGGCTACATCAGTAAACATATGAGCTGCATCAGATAACAAAGCCAAACTTTGGGTAATAAAAGCAGCGACAACTTCTACTATTAAAAAAGTAGTCGTTAAACCTAAGGCAACCATTAACTTCTTACTATTTTCTTCAGTAACAACCGCATGGCTATGATCATGATGTTCTGACATAAAATATTTTCCTTATTCTATTTATGATGAGCAGAGATATTGGATAACAGCCAATATCTCTGCTGTAAATCGACTAATCTATTGGATTAAGAAACTTTCTTTTCATTCATCCAGCGGTACAGTACGGGCAATAAAACCAATGTAAGCAGGGTAGAGGAGATAATTCCTCCAATAACCACTGTTGCTAAAGGTCTCTGTACTTCTGCCCCAGTTCCGGTTGCCAAAGCCATCGGGACAAACCCAAGGGACGCCACACAAGCGGTCATCAGCACAGGTCTAAGACGCAAAATTGCACCCTGCCACGTTGCATAATAAAGGTCATATTGTTGTCGCAACTCTTTGATAAAGGTGAGCATGACTAAGCCATTCAGTACAGCCACCCCCGATAGTGCAATGAAGCCAACCCCTGCTGACATGGATAATGGAATGTCACGCAACCACAACGCGATTAAGCCTCCACATAAGGCAAACGGTACACCACTAAAGACCAGTAAGCTTTCTTTGATATTATGGAATACAGCCATCAATAAAATAAAGATCGTCAACAATGCGAGCGGAACCACCAATTGCATACGCGCTTTTGCAGACATCAGATTTTGAAATTGACCGCCATAATCTATCCAATAACCGCTTGGTAATTCCTGTTTGGATAACGTGCTCTGAAGCTCTGTTACGAATGAGCCTAAATCACGTCCTTCTACATTTGCAGTAATAACCACTCGACGTTTACCATTTTCACGGCTGACCTGATTAATACCCAGGATATTTTCAACGCGTGCCACATCTTGCAGTTGGACTAAACCACCATTCGGCAATTGAATAGGAAGTACCGCTAACTGTTCAGGACTACGCTGGGATTCATCTAGACGGATGACAAAATCAAAACGCTTGTCTCCCTGTAAAATTGTTCCAACATTCTGGCCACCGACACTTGTAGCTACCAGATCCTGAATTGCTCTTACCGACAAGCCATATTGTGCAGCTCTGGACTTATCCACCTCTACATTCAACAAGGGTAAGCCACTGGTCTGTTCTACATTAACGGCTGTCGCGCCTGAAATTGAGTTAATTTTTTGAGAAATTTTATTCGCTTCGCGATTTAGAATCTCCATGTCATCACCAAATAATTTGACACCCACATCACTTCGCACCCCTGAAATTAACTCGTTAAAGCGCAGTTCAATGGGTTGCGAGAACTCACTGTTATTTCCCGGCAATGTCGCTAAGAAAGTAATCATTCTTTGGCGAAGCTCATCAATCGTTTGTTTTGGATCAGGCCATTCATCATGAGGTTTTAACAGTACCACGCCATCTGAAATGTTGGGTGGCATAACATCTGTGGCCACTTCTGCTGTACCGGTACGAGCAAAGATCGCTTTAATTTCAGGAAATTCTTTCAACAGTAACTTTTCAGTATTTTCCTGCATTCTCAGTGACTGTTCTAACCCTGTACTTGGGGAACGCATTTGCTGAACAGCAAAATCACCTTCACCCAGTTGAGGTGCAAACTCGCTACCTGTTTGAGTGGCTAGCACGCCCGTAAGCACTAAAATACAGGCAGCCACAATAGTCACAAATAAACGAAGCTCATAGGCTTTATCTAAAAGCAGTTCATATTTGGTTTTAAGCCAATGCATCCAGCGACTTTCGGTTTCCTTGACTTCTCCAGTGACAAATAGGGCAACTGCGGCTGGCACAAAAGTGACAGATAAAATCATGGCCCCAATTAAAGCCAGTACAACAGTCATTGCCATAGGATGGAAAAGTTTGGCTTCTACACCCGTCAGGGTAAAGATAGGTAGATAAACCACCAAAATAATTAACTGTCCAAAAATCAGAGGACGACGCGCCTGTTTTGCAGCCAAGAAGACTTCTTTAAATCTTTCAGAACGGCTAAGTAAACCACCTTTCAGCTTCTGAGCTTCTGCTAGCCGACGGATACAGTTTTCTACAATAACCACTGCACCATCAATAATAATACCGAAGTCCAGTGCCCCTAAACTCATCAGATTTGCACTAATCTTCTGCTCTGCCATTCCCGTCAAGGTAAACAGCATTGACAGTGGAATAACGCAAGCCGTGATCAGCGCAGCACGGAAATTACCTAGAAAGAGAAATAAAATAACAATGACGAGGATTGCACCCTCAATCAAATTTTTCTGAACGGTTTTGATCGCCCGATCAACCAAATGCGTACGGTCATACACAGTCTCAATCACCACACCTTTAGGTAGCGATTGCTGGATCGATTGCACCTTTTCATCAATGGCTTGAGCAACGGTACGGCTATTTTCTCCCATCATCATCATGGCAATACCCAATACAGTTTCTTCACCATTATAGGTTGCAGCCCCTGTTCTCAAGTCATGACCAATTGAGACATTGGCGACATCTGCCACCCGAATCGGATAGCCGTTTTTATTGGCAATACTGATGTTCTGGATATCTTCAATCGTGTTTAAAGTGCCGGGAACACGAACCGTTAGCTGTTGTCCATTTTTCTCAATATAGCCAGCACCACGGTTTTCATTATTCTCTGTTAAGGCAGTTTGTAAATCAGACAAAGGAATTTGCAATTGTTGCAATCGGTTCAGATCAGGGGCAACCACATAGGTTTTATTAAAGCCACCGATACTGTTGATCTCCGCAACGCCTTTTACGCGCTGTAATTGCGGTCTTACAATCCAATCCTGAATTTCACGTAAATCCATCGCCGAATAAGGGGTTCCATCCGGCTTTTTAGCATTTGGTTCGGCTTTAATCACCCATTGATAGATTTCACCTAAACCTGTCGAAATAGGCGACATGTTAGGTTGCACATCTTCAGGCATTTCTCCCATTGCTTCTTGCAAGCGCTGGTTGATAAGCTGTCTGGCCCAGTAAATATCCGTGCCATCTTCAAAAATGATGGTCACTTGCGATAAGCCGTAGCGTGAAATCGAACGGGTTTGTTCCATTTTCGGCATGCCTGACATGGCATTCTCGATTGGATATGTAATCCGCTGTTCCATTTCTAAAGCCGTAAAACCATTGGCTGAAGTGTTAATCTGCACCTGAGTATTGGTAATATCTGGTACAGCATCAATCGGTAACTTTTGATAACTATAAATACCAATAGCAATCCAAGCCGCAATAAACAGCATGACCCAGATTGCGTTATGGATAGAAAACTGGATCAGTCGATCAAACAGTCCTTCAGGTTTTACCGATTCGTGGTCTGGAATTTGAGGAGTTTCAGTGCTCATGTGAAGCCTCTCCTTTTTCCAGCTCGGATTTCAGTAAAAAACTGCCTTGAGCGGCATATTTTTGTCCCTGACTAAGCCCACTCACCACTTCAATCCATTGGCTCTCCCCAGATGATTGCCCTAATTTCACAGGTTGCGGACTGAATTCAACTTTTTGTCCATGCTGAGTGGCGACAAAAACCACATCTTTTCCATCGACATTCTGAACTGCGGACTTAAGTACCCGTAATGCGGTACTTTCACTCCGTTGTTGCAACTGTACGTTCACCATCAAGTTTGGACGTAATTCGGTTGCATTCGATTCAACTTTTGCTCGCACCTGAAGACGACCTGTTTGAATATCCGCTTCAGTATTTAAAGTCTGAATAACAGCTTGATAAACCTTTTCTGTTTGCAAGGATTTAAATTCGATCTTTTGATTCGGGGCTAAGCCCATAATTTCAGAATTTGGAACAATAAACTCAAGCCAGAGTTGATCTAACCGGTCTATCGTAAAGAGTTGATCGGCTAACTGAACATTTTCCCCGAGAACCAAATCCTTTTTACTGATCACGCCAGAAATGGGAGCTTTCAAAATATAGCGTCCGTTACTGGCATTCACTGCACCAAATGCACTTAAACGTGATTGGGCCGCTTGAACCTGAATTTGTGCCCGTTTATAGCTGTTATAAGCACGTTGATAGTCCTGTTTTGCTGAAATGCCCTGTGACCAAAGCTGACGCTCACGATCATAGTCTTGTTTCGCCAGTTCAAGGTTGGTTTGTTCAATTTTAAGATTGGCCTGCTGATCAACTAGATCAGGAACAAGCAACGCAGCCAAAGGCTGTCCTTTCTGAACTTTTTGACCGAGTTCTACATAGACATTTTCTACATGACCACTAAAACTCGGTGAGACGTGCGCTTGCTGGTCAGTATTCACATTCAGTTTGGCAGGATAAGAACTTAATTTAACCACCGGGCCTTGATCGACCGCTGATAATTGTATGCCCTGTTCCACCAGTTGCTTGGCAGTCAGGCTCACACCTTCTGCATGCTCTTCGGTTTCACCGCCATGTTCTTCTCCGCTTTCTTCCTCTGCATGTTCATCTGATGTTTCCGATTTATTCTTACCAGTTAAGATCAAAAAAATACTGAGGAGTACGGTAGCGCCGATAACCAAACTAATCAGTAGAGGTTGAGAGATTTTTCCGCTCTGTTTTTTTAAGCTGTTTTTAAGATCGAACATGTTAATTTCCCCCACCAATGACAGGCATGGCCTGTATGTCTTGCCATAAGTTTTGATTGATTTGTGCAATAGCATCTTTCGACATGACTTCACTTGGGCTAATGCCTAAGCTCAAACTTTCTGCTTCAATGGCCTTTTGCCAGCCATCCCGTAACAACTGGACTTTACGCAGACGGATGTCTTGTAATTGAAGCGTGGCTTGCTGAACATCGGTTAAAGCAAACTTGCCTGCCAAGAAACCTTGTAGCGTCTTACTTTGAACTTGAGTCGCCAAAGGAATTTGAGTCTCGTCAACGACTTTGAATTGCAGCTCTAAACCCTGCAACTCGGTTAAAATTGTGCCTATTTGCAGCGCATTTTGCTTCAGATAAAACTCTTTCTGACGCTCTAATAAGTTCATTTTTTCTTGCGCGATTTTTATGCCATTTTGCTGACGATCGAAAATATTAAGCGGTACACTGACTCCGACTACTAATTGATTTTGTGTGGAGTTTTCCAAGGATTGGGTGCGGTTGACACCTAGGTTTAAAGTGGGGTTAGGACGTGCCTTTGCCCTTAGTTGATCAACCGTTGCTTGAGACTCTAATACCAGTAAAGCTCGATATTTCTCAACGTAGTTTTCCGCTAAATATTCTTGAACCTGTTCATGAGTCGATTTTGGCCAGAGCTTTTGTGAAGAGAGGTTTACCTGCAATGACTTATCAGACGTACCCCATAAATTTGATAATTGTTGGGTGGCCACTTGTACCTGTAAGTCTGCCTGTCTAAAAAGACGGATATTTTCAGCATGGCTTAAACGTGCGCGATTTACATCTACTTGGGCAATACTGCCTGCATTAAAGCGCTTTTCGATTGCTTGAAGGTTTTCTTGGCTCACCCGAAGTTGTTCATTGACAATGTTTTTTTCAAGTTCAGCAATGGCCAGTTGTGACCATACATATTTCACTGCAAGCTCAATTTGTGCTTGATAAATCTTCTGTTTCAGCGCTGTTTTATCTGTAGAGAGACTGGCTAATTTTTGGTTTGCTCTTCGCTCACCAAAAATATCCAAGGGTTGTGATATGCCAATGGTAAGCTCTTTTTCATTATTTGAACCAAATCCCGTTTGTTCAACTGACAGTTCAGGATTTTTAAACAGCTTACTTTGCTGAAGATTCGTGGCATTAATGCTGTTTTGCGTTTCCCAGAAATTTTGGGACGCTTGATATTGGTTAACCTGCTCAATAGCTTGCTGCAGCGTTAAATCTTGAGTACTGGCGACTACGGAAGTACTGAAGCTGATCATTGCAGATAGCAAGATACCGCTACCTAAGGCTGACCAGGATAAATTCAGGATGGAGGTATCCTGATGTAATTTGTTTTTTGACATGAAAATGCCCCACGCATAATGAAATTAGGAGTGGTGGGCTTTTATAAGACTACCCCACCAATAGTAGGGGCAAATCGGGAGGCGGGGTTAATTGATCCAGATAAGGGGGTTTATAAAAAGTTATTCCCAAATAAGTTGGGGTAATGCCGGTCTCAAAATTAGCTTTAAGCTTCAGATCATCGGGTGGGTCAATCTGAATCACGATTGTATTTGAGAAATGACTGCACTTTTCGTTAAAACAAACCTTCTGACAATAGTCATAGATTTCTTTATAGTTTTCTAGGGAATAAAGTGCTTGACGAGGACTATCACTCTTTTCGTCTAAATCGATTGGATTAGAGAGTATTGAATTGGGTATGTTTGGCATTTCATGCAGACACGCAGCCTCTGCCACACTCCAAATATTCTGGAATGTGAATAAGAGTACCAATATCTGGATTAGAAATGTTTTTCTCTTCATACACAAATCTGTATTTAAAACACCAATAAGAAGCTGTCCAGATCTATCAAAGATCTGATCACAGAATTTGAGTAACCTTAAACTTTTTGCAGCCTTAAGTAAAGATATACAGAATTTTTGAAAAAAGCATAGGTCTAGATAATCAAGCTAGATTTTTTAGAACTCCACATTGGTCAATTGTACATAAACCATCACAAGTACCTCTTAAATCAGATAATTGTTCAATAAGCTTTTGTTGCTTGATTATATTTTCTCTGATAGCACTGACATGTAAGTCAATTAATTCATTCACATCTGAACAATTTTTCTCAGGTTTGTCTTTATAGGTGAGTAATTGACGAATTTCATTCAAACTCATATTTAAAGTTCGGCAATTCAAAATAAACTTAATTCGCTCAACATAGCCTATATCGTAAAGGCGGTAATTTCCTTCCGTTCTTTCGGGTTCCGGAATTAAACCTTCCTTTTCATAAAACCTAATTGTTAATACTGAACATGAGGTTTTTTTAGAGAGTTCACCAATTTTTAAATGCATTGAGTTGGTATTTCCAAAAAATCTTGACTCTATAGTAACTATAGGGATTCTAATATTCAAAGTTTATAAATTTTTTTAATGGGTATAATTATGAGTGGTTGTGGATGTAGTAAAGAAACACCATGCGAAGATAAGAAATCTCAACAAGAAAATCATCCATCAATTGCAGAAGCAAACAATTCAAAGAATTGTGATAATACGCTTAGCTGTTGTGGTGAAGAGGAAGAAAAAAAATCTTCATCTCCTTGCTGTAACACTTCAAACAGTTGTGAAGATACCGCTCAATCCTGTTGTGGTTCTGATCCCAAAGAAAATTTAAGCACTGAAGACGTTTTAAAAAATTCGCACTACATGAGTGAATACTTAGTTCCCAAAATGGATTGTTCTGCGGAAGAACAGATGGTTCGTATGGCGCTATCTTCAATTGATGGTGTTCAAAAACTCATCTTTGATTTACCTAACCGGTCTTTAAAGGTTCTACATAATCAAAAAGATGAAAATATAACTACCAAACTTGAAGCTTTGGGTTTTGGTGCAAAGCTTGTGAAGACTGAAACTTATATAAGCAATCAACAGGCTAAGCAAACAAGTACCTATACCATTCCTAAAATGGATTGCTCTGCTGAAGAGCAAATGGTCCGTATGGCTCTTGCAGATATTGAAGCAGTTAAAGGTCTTACTTTTGATCTTCCCAATCGAAAACTGAAAGTCTTCCATAATGAAGGGAGTCAGCAAATTACGGCCAAACTTGAAGGACTGGGTTTTGGGGCGAAACTTGATGAAACACAGCTTTCTTCAGGCGATATACCTAATGAACCTGATCCTGTGAGACAAGCTAAAGTACTTAAACTGTTATTAGGCATTAATGCTCTACTTTTCTTTATAGAATTCATCAGCGGAATTATTGCTGCGTCTACAGGATTGATTGCTGATTCTCTAGATATGTTTGCCGATGCAGCCGTTTATGGTATTGCGCTATATGCCGTCGGAAAAGCTGCGAAATATCAAGTGAAAGCAGCCCATTTCGCAGGTTGGATTCAGTTATTACTTGCTGTCATCGTGATTATTGATGTCATTAGACGATTCATGTTTGGAAGCGAGCCAGAATCAACGCTCATGATTGTTATTGGCCTGCTCGCACTTATAGCTAACGTGACATGCTTATATCTTATTTCTGGTCATCGAGAAGATGGCGCACATATGAAAGCCAGTTGGATTTTCTCGGCGAATGACGTTGTCGTAAATATGGGCGTTATATTTGCCGGTGTACTTGTGGCGTGGACGGGATCAGCTTACCCAGACTTAATCATTGGCATCCTGGTTTCTTTATTCGTGCTTAATGGTGCTCGAAAGATTTTGGCTTTGAAGTAAGAGTATCGAAAATGAATCTATTTCAAGTTAAACAAAATCAGATCGTCAAAATTAGAGATCTCAAAAAAGGTAATCAATACAGTCATACCACTGATCCCGTATTGGAACGGCTCCAACTATTAGGTTTTAGAGAGGGTGAAACTCTACAAGTACTCGCTAAAGGTATTTTTGGCGGAGATCCTGTTTTAGTTCAAATTGAAACTTCAAGATTCGCATTAAGAAAGAATGAAGCTGAAAGAATTTTTGTAGAGTTAGTATCCAATGAAGATTAAGAACATTGCATTAGTCGGTAATCCAAATTGTGGAAAAACCTCTTTATTTAATACGCTTACTGGTACGCGACAAAAAGTTGCCAACTATGCTGGAGTTACCGTAGAAAGAAAAGAAGGTTCTTTTAAATTACCTTCTGGTGATGCAGTACGAGTATTGGACTTACCCGGAACTTACAGTTTAAAACCTAGTAGTTTAGATGAAGAAGTCACCAGGGCAGTTTGTTTGGGCGAGCTAAAAGGTGAAGTTCTACCCGATATTTTTATATGCGTTGTAGATGCCACAAATTTAAGCTTACATTTGAGCTTGGTTCTCGAAGTTCGTGCTCTAAATCGCCCTATGATTCTTGTATTAAATATGATGGATGAGGTCAAAAAGCGTGGTATTTCCATTGATAAGGATAAACTGTCTCAACTGTTAGGTATCCCTGTAGTTGAAGCTGTCGCAGTTAAAACAAAAGGAATTCAAGATTTAATTAATCAATTAGATCAAAAAAATCTTTTTATTACTCCTTATCATTCTGAATTAAGTCATTTTGAACAGGTCAAACAAATCACCAAACAAGTTATTTTAAATAATGACAGTGGTGATAAAAGAACCGCATTTCTAGATAAAATTTTTCTACATCCTGTATTGGGTTTAGTAATCTTAACTTTAACCATGTTTGTGATGTTCCAGGCGGTATTTATATGGGCAACGCCTTTTATTGAATTCATTGAAAATTTTGTCGCATGGCTCAGTGATTTTATTGGACCACTAATCCAACATCCTCTATTAAAAAGCTTGGTTGTGGATGGGGTAATTGCTGGTGCAGGTAGCGTGCTTGCATATATGCCTCAGATTTTGATTTTATTCTTCTTCATTTTAATGCTTGAAGAGTCAGGCTATTTACCCCGGGCAGCATTTCTTTTAGATAAATTAATGTCTAAAGCCGGGCTTAGCGGCCGTTCATTTATTCCTCTGCTATCCAGTTTTGCTTGTGCCATTCCCGGAATTATGGCAACCAGAAGTATCAGCTCTGAACGGGACCGATTAGCAACAATTATGATTGCACCCTTGATGACCTGTTCAGCAAGATTGCCAGTATATGCTTTATTGATCGCGGCATTTATTCCGAACCAATTAATCTACGGCTGGTTAAGTCTGCAAGGATTAGTCCTTTTTGGTCTTTATATGTCGGGAATAGTCTCAGCGTTATTAGTTTCAGTGTTTCTGAAATTGGTTCGAAAAGATAAAACTGAAAGTATTTTTATTTTTGAACTTCCCACATACCGAATTCCAGATATTAGAAATATTGCATTAGGCTTATATGATAGGGCAACTATTTTCTTAAAACGAGTTGGTGGCATTATCGTCGCACTGTCTATCTTGTTATGGGTGCTAGTCACGTTCCCTCAACCACCAGATAATGCAAGCATGCCGGCCATTAACTATAGTTTAGCTGGTCAGTTAGGACATTTAATTCATCCTATATTTGCGCCTATTGGGTTTACATGGGAAATATGTATTGCACTCATTCCTGCTATGGCAGCAAGGGAAGTTGTAATTGCTGCTCTTGGGGTGATTTATGCGATGTCAGGTGATGAAGATACAGTAACTCAAAGTCTGTTAAGTCAAATTTCAGGCCCGGATGGATGGGGGTTAGCCACAGGTTTATCATTATTGGTATGGTTTATTTTTGCTCCCCATTGTCTTGCTACGTTAGCAACAATTAGACGAGAAACTGGCAGCTGGAAACAGCCCATCATTATGGCAACTTATTTGTTTGCATTAGCCTACATCTTTTCATTCATCACATATCAAGTTGCGAGTAAGTTTTAATTAGCAAATGAATAAAAGAGGGGGGGAGCTAGCTCCCCCCCCCTTTATTAAATTACTCGATGTAAGCGTGGGCTTCTGAATACTTTTATCTAACTATAACAACTACTTAAATGTTTAAATCTCTAGGTTTTGAATAGTCGAGGTATCAGACGAATATAGATTGGTAAAAAGCATAGTTCAACGATAGTCTGAGTCAAGATTACAGCAGGAATTATGGGCATACTTCCCGGAATTGCAAAAGCTAATGGAAGAATAACAAATGAATTTCTATATGATGCTGAAAAGGACACAGCACTAGCAGAGCCAGATTCTAATCGAAAAATACGAGCAATTATCCAACCCACGAATGGAGCAATAATGGCAAAAGAAATATAAATTGGTAAAGCTTGAAGAGCTGCACTTTTTGCAAGCCCAATTTGAGGCATAACTGATGCTAGGACGATAAACAAAACTAGGGCTGTGGCAGGTACAGGAAATAAGTTTAGGCTTTCAGCCACTTTTTCTGCTTGTTCATTTCTATTCCCAATGAACTGAACTATAGCTGCCATTGCTAAGGGGGCACTGTTGCAAATAGAGATTTGAGTCGATGAAGTTCCTTTTTAAAAGTGCTTAGAGACCGAAAACCCTGTTGATTAGACACACTTCACCTTGAGGCTGACCATAATAAAATGACGATGCTTGTCCTTTACGTAGTGCACGCATGACTTCAATACCTTTGATTGTGGCATAAGCCGTCTTCATAGATTTGAATCCTAATGTGGCCCTGATGATCCGCTTTAACTTACCATGATCACATTCAATGACATTATTTTTATACTTAATCTGCCTGTGCTCAATATCTACTGGACATTTTCCTTCTCGCTTTAACCGTGATAAAGCATGGCCATAGGTCGCTGCTTTATCTGTATTGATGACCCGTGGAATTTTCCATTTTTTCACCGTATTGAAGATTTTTCCTAAAAAACAATAGGCTGATTTACTGTTCCGTCTAGCGGAAAGGTAAAAGTCAATCGTATGACCACGTTGATCAACTGCACGATACAGGTAAGTCCATCGCCCCTTCACTTTGATATAAGTCTCATCCATATGCCATGAATGTAAATCTGTAGGATTACGCCAATACCAGCGTAAGCGTTTTTCCATTTCTGGAGCATAACGCTGAACCCAACGATAAATTGTGGTGTGGTCAACATTCACACCCCGTTCAGTGAGCATTTCTTGAAGTTCACGATAGCTGATGCCATATTTACAATACCAACGAACAGCCCAAAGAATGATTTCACCTTGAAAGTGCCGACCATGGAAGGGATTCATCTGCTGTATCTCGAAATAAATAAGATATTTAGCTTATCATGTCAGCCTATTTGCAACAGTGCCTGAATACATGAGCAGCTAAATCACTCAAAGCCAGCATCTAAAACCATTTAACAAAATCTATGACTATTTTACTTTCCCTTACCTAATCGTCCTAGTGTATATCTTTTTTTTTGATTAGCTTATTCCTAAATCAAGTGACTTTAGGTAAGTATGATGAACGATATCCAATTTTCAGATTGCGCAAAGGCATGTATGAGCTGTTACCTTACCTGTGCCAGTTGTGCAAATGCCTGTCTAAAAGAAGAAAATCTGGAGATGATGCGAGAATGTATTCAGCGTTGTCTAGATTGTGCAGATATTTGTCAGCTCTGTGCTCGTATGCAGCAAAATGAATCTCCTTTTATGAAAGAAATTTGTGAGCTTTGTGCCAAGGCTTGTGAATACTGTGCAGATGAATGTAGCCAACATGAGCATCAACACTGCCAGCAATGTGCTGATGCTTGCCGTGAATGTGCCGTCGAATGTCGAAAAATGGTTGTCTGATAAATAAAAGAATTAGTTGAGTTTAGGATTTACTCAATGAATAGCCAACGTGTTAGTTGTTAGTGGGTCAAACCACTACAACGGCACTGTTGCAAATAGGGATCTGAGTCGATGATTTTCCCTTCAAAAAAGCTTAGAGACCGAAAACTCTATTTACTAGCCAAACTTCTCCTAGAATATTACCGTTATAAAATAATGAAGCTTGTCCTTTGCGTAGAGCACGCATAACCTCAATTCCTTTAATTGTGGCATAAGCCGTTTTCATAGACTTGAATCCCAACGTAGCCTTGATGATCCGTTTGAGCTTGCCATGATCACATTCAATCACGTTATTCTTGTATTTAATCTGTCGATGGTCCAGGTCTTCAGGACACTTTCCTTCCTGTTTTAGTCGCGACAAAGCACGGCCATAGGTATGAGCCTTATCAGTGTTTATGACTCGTGGAATCTGCCATTTTTTGACATGATTCAAAATTTTACCAAGAAAACAATAAGCTGAATGGGTATTTCGTCTAGCAGAAAGATAGAAATCAAGAGTATGGCCACGTTGGTCAACTGCACGGTATAGATATGCCCATTTGCCATTCACTTTTACGTAAGTTTCATCCAGATGCCATAAATGTCGATCTGTAGGATTACGCCAATACCAACGTAAACGTTTTTCCATTTCTGGAGCATAACGCTGAACCCAGCGATAAATTGTGGTGTGATCAACATTCACTCCACGTTCAGCGAGCATTTCCTGAAGTTCACGATAGCTGATGCCATATTTACAATACCAACGAACAGCCCAAAGAATGATTTCACCTTGAAAGTGCCGACCGTGGAAGGGATTCATCTGCTGTATCTCGAAATAAATAAGATATTTAGCTTATCATGTCAGCCTATTTGCAACAGTGCCGTTTCTGGTTCAAAGCCTTCACCTTTTCCTTATTTATCTCTGACTTCTTTAATGTAAAAACCCAATCATGAAGACTGGGTTTTTACAATATTCATTGTACCTTTAACAGCACTTCATCGGTACAGCATAAAAGTGTTACTGACCTGGCAATGAGGCGCAGTATTTAATACCATCCAGCATTTATAAACTGCGCTGATTTACACGCTTGGACAACTCTTCAGCCGATTCCTTGCGTTCAGAATAACGATCAGTCAGGTATTTGCTTTGACCACGAGTCAGTAGAGTGAACTTAAATAACTCTTCCATGACATCCACAATCCGGTCATAGAAAGCTGAAGGCTTCATTCGTCCATCTTCTTCAAATTCCAAGAAAGCTTTCGGAATTGAAGACTGATTTGGAATGGTGATCATCCGCATCCACCGCCCCAAAATACGCATCTGGTTCAGGCTGTTAAATGACTGTGATCCACCACTGACTTGCATCAAGGCAAGGGTTTTACCTTGGGTA
>NZ_LQXP01000053.1:0-15523 GCF_003268405.1 Acinetobacter sp. CFCC 11171
ATACCGTCTTGGCTGTCAACCTAATTTAGTAATTATTTACCTTATATTTGATAAGCAGTTTGATGTTTTAATACACCATAGCATAGGTGTACTAACTTACGCATTGCAGCACCAACAATCAGCATTTTAGGCTTTCCTTTTTCACGTAGTCGCTGATACAGTGCCTTAATATGGGGATTATATTGAAGTGCAACTATAGATGGCATAAATAGGCTAGAGCGTATTTTACTATCACCTGCTTTTGATAAACGACTTCGTTTATTGACCGAACTGCCAGATTGGAAATGTATAGGAACTAGACCAACATAAGCTGCGACCTGACTTGCTTTTTCAAAGTGATGAGAGCGTAATAACCCTAGCATGAGCAATCCAGTTTTCCTTCCTACTGCTGGAATAGTAGTTAGTAAAGCAAGATCATTTTTTAGCTCTGAATCACCATTTACATGACTAGAGATCATTTCATCCAATCTAATAATCTCTTGTTCAAGTTGTTGAATACGAATATTAATTGAGAGTAATACTTGTGGAAATGTTTGAGTAGATTGAGCCTTTTCTAAACGATTCTTTTCACGTTGCAAGTCTTCTTCAAGAACTGCATATCTACTTATTAAAGCTTTTAATATTCTTACATTTTCTTTCTCAGGTTGCCATGTTGCTAACTTTGATCCTAGACAAAATAATGGACAGCACGTCCCTCTAAAGATAACGTAACTTTAATCTTTGGAGATTCAAGAAATGGCTAAACGTTTTAGTCCCGAATTTAAACAGCAAGCGATTGATTATGCACTTTCAAACTCACACGAGTCTGTAGCTGCAATCGCCCAGAAATTAGGTGTGGGTTATTCAACATTAGATAAATGGATTCGTGAAACCAATCCGGCAGGTTCAAGCAAACGTCAACTTTCACCAGAACAACAGCGGATCATGGAATTAGAGAAAGAAGTCAAACAGCTCAAGGA
The DNA here is from genome assembly GCF_003268405.1 of Acinetobacter sp. CFCC 11171. Taxonomy (NCBI): domain Bacteria; kingdom Pseudomonadati; phylum Pseudomonadota; class Gammaproteobacteria; order Moraxellales; family Moraxellaceae; genus Acinetobacter; species Acinetobacter sp. CFCC 11171. The sequence goes on from NZ_LQXP01000053.1 coordinate 960, forward strand.
AGCCAATGACATCTTAAAAAAAGCGCATGTGTACTTTCTAACAGATCATGCCAAGAAAAGTACACGGTAATTCAAGATCTAGATATGAATGAAGTCACTGTATCTTCTGCCTGTAAATACCTAGGTGTCAGCACTTCAGGCTATTATGCCTGGCGAAAACGTCAAGCCAATACGGCACAGAAATATAATGACTTAAAAGCCGTATATTGGCAGCATCATGCACGATTGGGTGCACCTTCATTAGTACATGACATGCATGATTTAGGTTACAACATGAGCGAACGTACTATTGGAAGGATGCTAAAAAAGCTTGGTTTACGTAGCAGGATTGCACGTAAATACAAGCATACGACTGATTCAACCCATCGTTTGCCTACAGCACCCAACTTGTTGGATCGCCAATTTACAGTTACTCAGCCTAATAAAGTCTGGACAACAGACATTACCTATATCCGCACTAAAGAAGGTTGGTTGTATTTATGTGTGATGCTAGATTTATTTAGCCGTCGTATCGTGGGGTGGCAAACCAGCCATCGAATAGACCGCCAGTTGGTGTGTGATACGTTTAACTATGCAATGGCTCGTCAGGGTTATCCAACTGGTGTTATGGTTCATTCGGACCAAGGCTCACAGTACTGTAGTCGTGATTTTAGAGCGCTGTTACTGAAAAATGATTGTACTCAGAGTATGTCTAGACGAGGCCTTGCGCAGTATACTGCTCATGGGATAATGCAGTGACTGAAAGCTTCTTTCATACATTAAAAGGTCATGTGGTACATGGCAGTGTGTTTTCGACTCGAAAAGAAGCGAATGCTGTCTTGTTTGACTATATTGAAATTTATTACAATCGAGTCAGAAGACATTCTGCAAACGGCTGGTTAAGTCCAGAAGCCTTTGAACAGAAATATATTAAAAGTTTAGAGGGGCTGGTTGTCCACGATACTGTCTAGGATCACTTAACAGTATTTGCATAATAGACGAGAGCTTCGCTATCTGCTTTATCTGTTTTATTTAGCATTGATAATCCTTTTGCAAACGCTCGAACTCTTGCAGGATTAGCGATACATATTGTTAATTCCATATCATATAAAAAATGAGCTAGATTCTCATGATATACCGATGTAGCTTCCATTACAGCCCGAGTGTCTGATAAATTAACATCTAGTTCGGTTAACCACTTTACGAGTTTAACAAAACCAGATTGTGCATTATCAAACCTTTTGGTTTTTCTCTTTCCAGTTAGACCAGAAGGAAAAATACAACAATCAATTTTGGCTTTACTGACATCAATACCCAATGTAATCATGTGTACCTCTACAATCCATATAGTGTTTTAATTACTCACTAATCACGATCTAACCTTGTGAATACAGCATCAAAGTGCTTAGTTACCGTTCAGAGTTGAAAGGAGTAATTAGGGGAAAATTGTAGACTTACTCTTTCGGACAAACTTAGAAGTTTTAGGTAGAACACAAGCTCTACAATTTTCATATAGTGATAGCTAATCACTATACAAACTAAGATACAAGGTAGGATAGATCTTGGAATAAGAGAATGGGAGTGCATGAGCTGTGGTACAGCTCATGATCGAGATATAAACTCAGCTCTAAACATTCTTGCGCTTGGGCATAAGCGTCTAGCTGTAGGAATCATCCTCTTTTAAGGGGGTGAGGATGTCAAAAAAGTCACCTATGTTTTGATGCTGATTTTCATGAGAAATAATGATAATATATAATTTAATATAATGATTCTTAATCCTCATGAAAATGTTTTATATTCATTTCAATAAATGAATATTATGCTCAATCCTATTTTGGATCATTTGGAGAGTCTCTGCTTGAATTTGTCCAGGTAATAGATCATGAGCGATATCGCTGAATCGGATTGCAACCTTACAAATCGAGCCAATAATTTCATCGACTTTTTGGGCAGAAAGTTCTGCTTCCTGGGTACCAAGTTTTACAAGAGCTTGTCGAGGAATATCCAGTGCCTCACCCATGATATCCATTTGATGATATCCCCCTGGTCCTTCACAGAAAGTAACATCATAGGCAGGGGCGAGTTTCCATTGCCCATTTTGGGACATCAGAAATGAAAAGTTTTTGCAATGATCATCTCGATTATTGAAGACTACATTGAAAACAGCTCGCTTGAATGCAATTGCTTTTTCGCGAACATCATTGGTGCAAAAGTGTGCAGCGCGAAGAAAGTTACTGTAGTCTAAACTCCCTGGTGATTTAAAATCAGCTCCGGTGAAGGCAGCTAAACTTTGCATAGGGATACGCATACCATCATGGCGGTCAAATCTTTTTGATGCAAATGCGGTTAATCCATTCGGAAGAGTAAAATATTGAGTATCAGGGGTGTCAATATAACAATGACGTAAACATTCTGCATAAACAGCTTCAATTGCACAAACTTCAGGATGCTCTTGCTGAGCGGGAAATTTGATCAGCCAGGCTTCATGTTGATGTGAGCTAACTGTTGAGAATTCGTTGGTGACAGGATCACGATAGACGAGTGCTTTTGGCCTTGCACCTTGTGGTGATCCACCCATAACTAATAAATGCTGTAAAAATTCAGCACCTTCTCCTTTGAGAACTTCCTGGACTTCTTGGGCGAGTTTAAGCAGTGGAATATTTTCAGTTAATGCTAACTCAGGTGCTGAAGGTTCAAAGGATAATGCCCCCATCGCATGTGTATTAATATACGTGAGTCTTTCTAATGGCCCAATCCGTGCTGGATTGAGTCCATTTTTTTTAAATAAGCGATCCATAAGGAGCATGCCCCAACCATCGGGTAGGGCATCATATATAGGACCTGGCAATCCCATTTGATGTGCAGGAAAGTTCGTTCTTAATGGGTCACCTTTTAACGGAAGTAGGTAAGAGGAAAGTTCTAAACCTTTACTGATCGCTTCTGCACTGTATTCAAAGGCGATTAATGGTCGACCTGTGATTGCGGTTGAGGAGACCAGTGTACCCCAAAGCCAATATTCACCCCATCCATTGTAGTAAACATTAAGTTTTTTGAGCATGGATTTATTTCCTTTTGATACGTTGGCGAGCCGTATTGCTCTCATAGCGGAGAATGTCATCTACACTGTTTAAATGAGGTTTAAAGAGCTCCTCTAATTCTTTTAATCGACCCAGTACCATGGCAACGCGTACTAAATTTTCAAATGAAACATTTCGACCAGCTTCCAAATTAGATACTGTATTTACACCAATACCAGCACGTGTAGCGACGTCTGCCTGAGTCATTTCCAGATAAAGTCGTTCCTTACGAAGCCTTTCACATAATAAAGTAACAACTTCTTCAGGTTTTTTGAATATTAAATCCATAATATTGGGTCTTATGTCTATATATGTGTATTAAACCACAAAATAATGGAGTTATAAAATAAACCGACTTAGTCGGTAAGGAGGGTACTTTATTGGCCTGATTAGATCCTATTAGATTAAAGAAGTCTAATTAGATATTTACAATCTAATAGAGTCTAACAACTTGCTTTAAGCTCAATCAGTTTCGCGTGGTGTCGCGAGGAACCGTGATTTGCTATCAGTTCAATCTGGAATATCTGACACAAGTGGTCTGGAGTAATGAGGTCGATGGGCAGCGCTTTGCCTTTCTTGATACCTTATTCAGTACCGATTTACAATTTATTCATCATCTTCCGCAAACATTGCTTCAATTTCATCCCAGTGCGGAAATTTATACTTGTTTTTATTCACTTCAAATTGCAGGCCTACTGCATTAAGTATAGATTCAAATATGCTAAATAAGCCTGTAAAGTGGCCATTTTCTATCTCTGAAATTGTTGTTTTATTAACGTTCGTTTTTTCTGAAAGATTTTTCTGTGTATAGCCCAGAGCTTTTCTTGCCAAACGTATTTCTTTACCTATTTCTTCTCTTGAAGCCATATCAATTCTAACCCTAGAAATTTGTTCGCTATATAGCAAACTTTTGATAAATTATGGCAAATATTCGCTATATAGCAAACTTTTATAGTGATTTTTGAATACCTTTGAATTTATAGGGTTCGATTTTGCCTTAAATTATTTGAATAGAGCTCATATGTGTATAGGATTTTTAATCCTTTCGAATTAGGCTAGCCTGTCTCTTGATGTAAAATCAATAATACTTGGACATCTATTCTTGTTTTATCTGGACATTTTTTTCTGCTTTAGGGTTAAATGAAACTACACAAAGATGTGGAACTTTGATTAAAGAACAGGCGTGGAACAGTAAAATTCAACAAAAAAGCCGTTCCAGTGCGCTGTTTACTGGAACGGCTTTAGTTAAGATATTGATACTTATAGGAAAATTCAAGCATTTCGTATAAGGTGTATTATGTTAATTTTAGGAAATCTTTAGAACCACTGAAAATAATCAACTTAATTACGAATGACTTTATATTGTTTTCTATGTGAAGTACCTTTTGTAATTATTCTTTTAATGATAAATTAAAATTAAGCATTTACACAAAATTTAGAACAGTCTCAAAACTTTATTTTCAACTATTCTATATATATATCAAAGCTATAGAATTCTTTAGGTAAGCTTGTATCATCTAGGGTATTTTTTGCTACTACCTGATACTTTAAAGTTCCGTCACTCAGTTGATATTCCGCTAGTTGATTTGAGTAACTAAGCTTTTCTTTTTTCAATAGTTTTAATTTTAATTCATTTAATACATTTATATCTGAATTTTTCAAAATAAAGCTTACTGGTCCACCAGAGGATAAAGAAATATAAGTTAATTTATTATTATCTTTTTTATATTTCAAATAAACTTCCGTTTGAGGTAAATTAGGAATATTAATATAATAGACTTCCTTCATAAATCATTTTTCAATCAATTTAATTGTTTATCTTTCACCCAATCTAAATTGTATATGCCAGCAAGTAAATTAAACCGCAGGTTTAATCGTTTACGACGATTTCTATATACACAAGATAAAATCTTAAAACATTTCATCCTTCCAAATACATGCTCTACTTGAATTCGTCTACGACCAATCTCTTTATTTAACTTTTTTAATTCAGAATCTAGTTTTTCAGTTTTCTTTGCTTTAGAGGGCATGAGGCATCCAAAACCCAATTTCTTTATCCCTAAATATCCCTTATCAACGATAAAAAAGGGCTTAAATTTTAATTTCCTCATGCTTTTTTTAAATATTTTAAAATCATGCATACTTCCATGACTTCCACATACACCCAGTATTTCACCTGTTGTATAGTGCATAGATAGCTGAAATTTAAAGGTATGTCGCTTTTTTTTACCGCTATACCACTTCTTCTGTTTTTTTTGGACGTTGAACTAATATTTCAGTTGCATCAATCACAACAACTTCCCAATCCACTTCATCTCGATTAGGAAGTTGTTTTGGCAAGTTAAATTTTCCAGAACGGATTAAGGTATCTTCAATAACACGTGTGATACGAATTGCACTCGTTTCAGATACACCGTAACTCATACCAAGATGGAAAAATGTTCGATATTCTCTCCAATATTCTATACATAAGAGCAAACGATCTTCCAACGGTAATTTATGCGGTCGTCCTTTACCAATATGACGAGGTAACTGCTTATTTAGCTCGGTCAACATGAGGTTAAATGTAGACCAACTAACACCGGTAAGCCTACGAAACTTAACGTCTGATAATTTTTGAATATCTTTGAATTTCATCCAAGGATTATCCCTCGAATTAAATAATTTTGCTGATTAATTTAAGATCAAATAAATTGTACGTTTTTTGATTTATGACGGAAGTCTAATGATAAGACATATAAGGATCGCTAAAATCCTTGCTATACATTTTTTCTTTTTTTCCTAAAACAGGATCAATATCCTGAAAATTATTTTCTTTTGCTTTTTTTATAACATACTCAGATATTTTCAAAAAATCATTTTCTGATATCCAATCTCTTAGAGATCCAAAATATTCTTTATCATATTCATCATTTGAACCGTACCGGGTTTGTCGGAGACATTTTTATTTAAGTTAGGCCACGTGACCTAACGGGTTAATCTTATCATAGTACATTGCTTCAAACTCAAAAGGCGATACATAACCCAATGCGCTGTGTACACGCTTTTTGTTGAACCAATCTACCCAATTTAATGTCGCAAGTTGTACATCCGCTAAACCTTGCCAGTCTGCTTTTAAATATTCAATCACCTCAGTTTTGTATAACCCATTCACTGTTTCAGCCAAAGCGTTATCGTATGAATCACCGGTCGTACCGACTGATGCTCGTAAATTTGCTGCTTCTAAACGATTGGTATAGCGAATTGAAAGATATTGAACACCTCTATCTGAATGATGAATCACATTCTTAGGCATACCTCGGTCATGCAATGCTTGCTCTAGTGCATCGAGCACCATGTCTGTATTCATACGTGTTGATACTTTCCATCCAACAATCGCTCGTGAGAACACATCAATAATAAAGGCGGTATAGACCCAGCCTGAATGAGTTTGAATATACGTGAAGTCACCGACCCATAGTTGGTTTGGATAATCAGCAGTAAAATTACGTTTCACTAAATCATCCGCTCTTTTTTGATCATCTCGGCTACGGGTGGTGTGTTTATTCTTCCCACGCCAAACACCCTGTATACCTAGCTTCTTCATCAAGCGAACCACTGTACAGCGTGCAATAACATAACCTTCACGTTTCAGTTGTTGCCAAACTTTACGTACACCATATCGACCTGAACTTTCTTTCCAAATTCGTTTAATTTGTTCAGCATGATGCAAATCATGTAGATCTCGCTTTGCTCGATGTTCTGGGTTTTCAGCAATATCTAGTGTTCGATAATAGGTAGAAGCTGAGATCGGTAAAATCCTACAAATCGCCTCAACACCATATAACGCCTTATTGTTATGGATGAAATCCACCATTATTTGTGTGGGCGGTCGAGCTCCGCCTGGGCGAAAAAAGCGGCTGCTTTACGCAGAATTTCATTGGCACGCTTTAATTCTTTGATTTCACGTTCCATTTGCTTCATTTTTTCTTGATCAGAGATCTGTTGTACTTTGATAGGATTTTGCTCATCTAAATGCTTTTGATGCCAAGCACGAAGTGTTTCAGGAGTACAACCAATCTTAGGCGCAATAGCTGTGATCGCAGCCCAATTAGATGGATAGTCTTTTTCAGATTCAATCAATAATTGAACCGCTCTTTCTCTGATTTCAGGGGTATATTTTAATTTGGTCATCGGAACATTCTCTCAGAATACTGAGTCTCCGACAAACCCGGTACGGTTCATGTTGAAACTGGAGATTCTTGGGCAGAAGAAAAGCTTGATAGAACAGTGCAATTTGAGTCAAATTATATTGATCCAATAATAAAAGTGTACCAGCCTGTTTATGACGTGGAAATTCTGGGAGGAGTGGATCAGCCCTTTGCCTTTTCAGGTTACATCCATTCTTTTTTTTACGGGTTTTTATTGGAGTGAAGTTGATTATTCCGAGATTAATAAGCCTTTAGATAAATTAAGTGAATTAATGAGAGGAGGGTTATCTCAAGAGGAGTTTTGGGGTACTGATTTGTACTAGCTCAAACCTGATCTGACAGTTACCCATTTTTAATTTAGTCCCCACTTAAAAACAAGTGGGGACTAAATTTATGACTACAAATAATCAGACATTCATCGCATATCTTGTGAAAAAACGAAGACCTCACACCCAAGTTTTTACTTAAATTTGAATATATTAGGGGGAAATTAGCTGTTGAATGTTTATGCAACAAAGCCATTTTCATATATATTTAACTAAGAATTAATTATTCGATTAAAAAACTTTCTTTTAATCTGGCTTGGAGAATGGAATTGCTTGTTACCCACTATAAGCCTTGGATCATGATCATACTACTGGTTTTAGCTGTCAGTTTTGCTACATATCGCTGGTGGCAAGGACCATTGCTGCCTAGTTATGAAGTCGTATCTAGTCCATTGATTCAAACAGTTGTCGCCTCAGGACGGGTAGAGAAAGTATCTCGGACTCAGATTGGTAGTGAAATTACAGGGGTTGTTCTTGAGCGATTGGTTCAAGAGGGAGATCGGGTCTCTCGAGGGGATATTCTTTTAGTACTGAAATCTGATGAAATTTCAGCGCAAGTGCGGCAGGCAGAAGCTGAATTAAAAGAACTCGAAACCACTAGACGCCCGCAAGCAGAAGTTGATTTAGCGAATGCCAAAGTACAATTAGAACAGGCTCAAAGAGAGGCGTTACGCAGACGAAATACCGAATCAGGAATATTATCAGCAGAGGAAAGGGAGAAATCGATAGAGGCAGAAAGACTCGCCCGTAATAATTTGGAATCAGCTCGATTAAAAGTTGCTTCACTTGCCCCAAATAAAGTTGAAGAGACAAAATTACGCGAACGACTCGCTGCACTACAAGCGCAACTTGCCAAGACCAAAATTCGTGCAGAAGTTTCAGGTATTATTTTAACGCGTAATGTTGAGCCAGGGGATCTGGTACAACCGAGTCAGACTCTCTTCACTATTGCACTGGATGGTGCGACTGAAATACGAGTGCCATTTGATGAACGAAATTTACCACTGCTGGCTTTACAACAAAAAGCCGCAGTGATTGCAGATGCCTATCCAAATCAATCTTTTCCTGCCCATATTAATTTTATTGCTCCAAGTATTGATGCTCAACGTGGCACAGTAGACGTCCGATTAACAGTTGATCCAGTCCCAGGTTTTCTGCGTCAAGACATGACGGTATCGGTAAATGTTGAAACCAACAAGCGCGAGCGAACCTTGGTCATTCCAAATGATGCTTTAAGCAGTATAAGTGGCAACAAGGCTATGGTTATTTTAGTAAGAGATAGAAAAATTCAACGTCATCCTATCACACTGGGTTTACGTGGTTTGGTTATGTCTGAAGTTGTAGCTGGATTGAAAGAAGGTGATCACGTCCTTACCGATGCAGAATCAGTGCTTAAAGATGGAACTCGTGTCCGAATAGAGAAAACTAAACCTGTTTTCCAGAGTCAAACGGATCAGAAAAATAGCAAAAATGAATTACCGGTGAAATTCGATTGAAAAACTTTTTTAGGCGACTTTGGACCGAGTGGACCATCGCAATCAGTTTTTTACGAGAGGGTCGCACACAGTCGATGATGATTACCATTGGCGTCGCGGTGGGGGTAGCCGTCATTGTGTTCATTAGCGCCTTAATTCAGGGTTTACAATCGAATATTGTAGAAAGAACTTTAGGGACACAGGCGCATATTCGTTTGCTCTCACCAGATGAGGTGAATCGTATTGTGCCACCAGCAGCAGGAACACTTCAGTTGTTACAAGAAGATAAGCGTGCACAACGCTTACGTTCTATTAATAATTGGCAGCAGATTACTGGGACTTTAGATCATTTACCGGTGTTGACTGCGGTTTCTCCTGTGGTCTCAGGTCCTGCATTTGTACAGCGCGGAGATGCGATTCAATCTATTGCATTGGTTGGTATCAACCTTGAACGTTATCAACAGATTATTCCGTTAAAGCAATATATGGTGAGTGGTGAATTACGGGTCAGTGCGGATAATGTATTAATTGGGCGTCAATTAGCCAAAGATTTGGGTGTGCAAGTCGGGAGCAAATTAAGATTAGATACTGGGCAACAGAAAAATGCAGTGGTGAACATCTCTGGAATATTTGAACTGGGTGTGCGTGAATTGGATGCGCGCTATGTCTATCTGGATTTGAAACAGGCGCAATCTTTACTTAATTTGCCGGGTGGGGTCACCGTGATTGATCTGACGATCCAAGATATTTTTCAGGCGGATCAAGTTGCCTCACAAGTTGGACGCCTGACTGGATTAAAAGCAGAAAGCTGGATTGAAACCAATGCTCAGTTAATGAATGCGATTACTGCTCAGAGCCTTTCGACCAACATGATTATTATTTTTGTAGGGATTTCAGTCGCTTTTGGCATTGCCAGTGTGATGTCGGTGAGTGTGGTGCAACGGACTCGGGAAATCGGTATTTTACGTGCAACTGGAGCTACACAAGCGCAAATTTTAAGAGTTTTCTTATTTCAGGGAGCAATTTTTGGTCTGCTTGGTTCGATGCTTGGTAGTGTTGTCAGTTATGGTCTAATCTGGGGGTTTAATCAGTTTGGTCCCGGCTTGTTTTATATTTCGATTTCAATCAAGCTTATCTTGTCAGCATTATTCTTGGCGACTTTAACGGGAGTTTTGGCTGCTGCAATACCATCCCGTCGGGCGGCTGCACTCGATCCTGTGGAGGCAATTCGTCATGTCTGATTCATCTGAGGAAGTACTACGTTTAGAAGCATTGCGAAAGTCCTATAATATTGGGCAACCTAATGAAGTGGAGGTATTACATGGAATTGACCTGTGTATTCAACGGAATGACTTTGCAGCATTAATTGGTCCTTCTGGTTCAGGCAAAAGTACTTTACTGAATATTCTTGGCTTATTAGATCAGCCTAGCTGTGGTGAGTTGTACTTGTTGGGTCAGGCAACAAGCCGTATGGATGATAGGGCTCGGACAGCATTACGTGGCAACAGTATAGGTTTTGTGTTTCAGTTCCATCATCTTATACAGGCCTTTACTGCCTTAAATAATGTGCTTATGCCATTAATGCTGAAGCAAGGCAAGCCAGATCAATCTGCGTTGCAATATGCCCATGAATTATTGGCCGCTGTAGGGTTAGATAAGTTTGCTGACCGTAAACCTAATGAGCTTTCTGGAGGGCAGCAGCAACGCATAGCGATTGCACGTGCACTGATTACTCAGCCTGCACTATTGTTGGCCGATGAACCGACCGGTAATCTTGATACTCAAACTGCTGCGGAAATGTTTGAATTATTTCGTAAAGTTCATCGAGAACATGACTGTGCAGTCTTATTGGTGACTCATGATCCTAGATTATCGGCAACCTGTGATCGAACCATTAATTTGGTAGATGGGAGAATTCAGAGTGATTCCAAAAAATGATATAAGCTCAGTGTGAATGTGAATCACGTATCTGGGAAAAGCAGTTCAAAGCATATACCTTCTGCGCTATTAATCGCCTGATACATCCCTTGATGAAGCGTCATAATAGATGCCACAATGGATAGTCCTAAACCACCTGTTTGATGATAACTTTGTCTACTGGAACTGCATTGATAAAATCGCTCAAAGATATGTGGCAAATGTTCCGGGGCAATTTCTAAACCACTGGTCATGACCGATAGCGCAATCATAGGCAGTTTGTTGATGATCTTTCGATAGCTATGCACATAAATAGTCCGGTGCTTGCCGCCATGAATCAGGGCATTGGAGAGCAGATTATACAGAGCTTGTTGTAACTGTTCTGGATCTGCCAATAGCTCAGTTGCCTCAAGCTTTAAAACAAAATTGCAGTGTTGTTCTTCGGCTTGATTCTCAAAAATGCTGAAGATATTTTCTATAAAGGATTGAAGTTGGATTTTTTGTCTGATTAAGCAAACCTTCTTCGCATCTGCACGTGCCAGAAATAACATGCTGTCAATCATTCTTTTTAAGCGTTGATAGTCCTCTAGGTTGGAAATCAGCACTTCCTGATATTGTACAGGACTGCGTTCACTCATGAGTAAAATTTCGGTTTGTCCGATTAAATTATTCAATGGTGTTCTAAATTCATGCGCAATGTCTTCTGAAAAACGATTCAGTTGGCTATATCCTAGTGCAATACGGTCAAGCATGGCGTTAATATCGGAGGCTAGTTGTTCGATCTCTTGAGGAGGATGATTTAGATTAAGTCTCTGTTCAAGTTTGTGAATACTAATAGCATGAGTTTGTTTGCGTAGTGTTCTTAATGCGTTCAATCCGAAACGGCTGGCAATCGCGCAAAGTATGAAAATGGCTAGAATTCCGCTAAATACATAGATAAATAGACGTTTTTTAAAAGGCGAGATAATCGCTAAACGTTCCGACCACTGCTTGCCTGCAATTAATAGATAGGGTTGTCGATTAATTTGAATAGTTTTCCATGCAATACGGGTGGGATAAGCATAAGCCGATAAATCACGGAATTGAATCTGGGGCTGGTGGGTAAATTCAGGCAGTGGAATGCCAAGAGGATTAATGTTGATCAGAGCCTGATTCCCTTTAAGCAATACAAATAGATTGTCCTGATTGCCGAGCATATTTTGATACAGCTTCGGCTGCGCAATAATCTGCTCAATATTGCGACTGTCCTGCAATAAAATTTCCAGACGTTCAATACGTTCAACCAAAGCCCGATCTTGCTGTGTAATTAGAATCTGGTTGATGCCAAGATAAGTCATCAACGCCACAGTACACAGAACCATCGCAGCACAAGTGGTAGCTAGTAGTGTTAATCGTAGTTCTAGCGAACGAATGGGGTTAAACATTATTTGTCTACCGAAATTTTATAGCCCAAACCGCGAACAGTATGAATTAACTTTATATCATGTCCCTCATCAATTTTACTGCGTAAACGCCGCACAGCTACATCAATAAAATTAGTATCGGTATCAAAATTGATCTGCCAGACTTCAGACGCTATTTGCCTGCGCGTAATAATTTCATTCGGATGGCGAAGTAAGAAGCGCAAAAGTTTGAATTCTTTTTTACTGAGTTCTACAGGCTGTTGGTTACGCCAGACTTTATGATGGATTAAATCCAATTTTAAATTTGCAATTTCTAATTGATTTTCCTCTACATACTGCTGACGTCTAAGTAGACTTTTAATTCGGGCCAGTAATTCAATATAAGAAAAAGGCTTGGCTAGATAATCATCGGCGCCTAGTTCCAAACCTTTGACCCGATCAATCACTTGGTCTTTTGCGGTTAGAAAAATTACTGGAATCTTAGAAAATTGTCGCAATACTTTCAGGACTGCCCAGCCATCTATATCGGGCAACATCACATCTAATATGACTAGACTATAAGCATGCATTTTTAACTTTTCCAAGCCTTCTAGCCCTGAATGGACACATTCCGCCTCATAGCCAGATTCATTTAACCCTTTAACCAGATATGAGGCGATTTTAACTTCATCTTCGATAATTAGAATACACATTTTGTTCAGGCTCATTTTGAAGATGACAACTTTGTAATGTGATTGTCATGATCTAAATCATTCAGATTGTATAAGATTTTTAAAACTTAATTCAGGGCAATCATGATGAACAAACTCAAAGGGCTTATTGCAACAGTAATGCTGGTGAGTAGCAGTACTTTTGCACAATCCGTCCAATTGAATCAAGTTTATTCACTTGATTCTCAGGCAGCACAAACTCTTATTGATGCTGCTGTGATCGCATGTCAAAAAATACAGCATAACATTGCCGTGGTAGTGGTGGATCGGGGAGGAAATACCTTGATATCAAATAGGCATGAAACTGTCGGACCGCATAATTTGGGCGCAGCCGAAAAGAAAGCCTATACCGCTTTATCCACTAAAACAGCGACCATGTTGTTAAGTCAAAATGCCCATGAAAAAAAGGATTCAAAAAATTTAACCACTTTATCCAATCTACTGCTGTTGGGTGGCGGCGTACCTGTGCGTTATGAGAGTCAAGTGGTCGGCGCCATTGGTGTTGCCGGAGCAGGGGGCGCAAAAAATGACCATTACTGCGCTGAAACAGCTGTTAAGTCTATTTTCAACCCTTAAGGAATTCATCATGTCTAAAAAATTATTGCCACTTTCAACACTATTGTTGACCTCAATGACTTTTGCACAAACTAACCCTTTAAGTGTGCATGTGTTGAATCTAGAAAATGGTCTACCCTCAGCTCAAGTCGAAGTGGTACTCGAAAAAAGTACTGGGAATAAATGGGTGAAGTTAAATCAGCAATATACTGGTCCTAATGGCCGTATTACTGGATTGTTTCCTGAAAATCAGAAGCTTGAAGCCGGTATTTATAAAGTTACTTTTAAAACTGAAGACTGGTTTAAAAAAAATAAGCAAGATACTTTCTTTCCTGAAGTTCCTGTAATTTTTAAGGTAGATGGAAGTGTCAGCCATTATCATATTCCTCTACTTTTAAGTCCTTATGGATATTCGACTTATAGAGGTAACTAAGACTTAACAGGGCTAGTTTAACTAGCCCTTTTATTCGTGCTGAGTCCGTAAACTAGAGAAAAATCACAAAAAATTCATGATTGTATTGTTATTCTTTTAGTCAGATTAAAGTCGATAAAGCTTATTGACGCTTCGTGATGATTAAAAACGAGAATGGTATGAATCAATTTTCTGAAGAGGACTTATCCAGAATTATAGAAATGGCTTGGGAAGATCGAACTCCTTTTGAAGCTATTTTATGTGAGTATGGTTTAAATGAAGCGGCGGTGATTCGCTTGATGCGGCAAAATATGAAACACAGTAGCTTTAAAATGTGGCGTGCACGCGTCACCGGCCGAAAAACCAAACATCTGCAACTGCGTTCACCCGACGTGATACGTGCCTATTGTTCACGGCAATACAAGCGTTTCTAAGCGTTTGATTTTGAAAGCTGTCTGGACTCACGTTTACATCGTTCAGAACAGTATCTGACTTCATCCCAGCAGCGTTGCCATTTCTT
>NZ_LQXP01000054.1:0-14352 GCF_003268405.1 Acinetobacter sp. CFCC 11171
AATGTTTATAACATCATTTGAGCAGCAGAGTATCACTTATAGGAGTTGTTCAAATTTCCGGATCCATCTCTATAGAATAACTAAAAACTATAAAAAAATGGAAGAATAAAATTTAAAAAGATATTTTATTACAAATGCTTACTAAATTTATTTTGATTTGTGAAATAAAAAATAGAAAAAGTGTTATAACTATTTGTATTAATATTTTGAGCTAATTTTGTCATGAGTTTTGATCAAACGATAAAAAACACTCTCGTATTTTTTTATCAATTTGTTCTACCTTTCTCAACCAAAACAGAAGACTTGGAATACATCAAAGCTAAGCTGAAACAACTAGAAAAAATCAGGCCGGGCAACAACAAGAGTAAGCAGAATAATTTTAAAAAAATTTATGTAAAACTCTGGCATCGTATTTTAGAACTTTTGAAAACAGATAGGGCAGTACGTGCAAATGTCCAATATATTCCGCAGATTCAGCTTATTTGCGATATGGAAAAATATATCGATTCAAAAATGGCATTAGAAATTTTTAATACACGTAAGGAACTCACTACACCACTACTACTTCAATTTTTTGACATACGTAACGATGAAACGAGACAAAAAGTCATGGAGAAATGTTCTAAGAAGCAGCTTGGTATGATCGAGACTTCAACTTTAATCAATGCAGAGCAAGAGTGAACGAATGGAAGTTCAGAAAAAGAGAGAACGGAGACAAGATCTCTTTTTAACACAATACCAAGAGTACAGAACAAAGTTTATTTCTCATGCTGTATTTGATGATTTAGATGAAAGTGATAAGCAGACTTTTAGTGATTTTGGAAAAACTGCGCATAAGGTTTTTCACGAGATAATTAAAGCGCGTAAACTGGGTGAAGAATATCGAGTTGCAGCCTTAAGCTTTTTTGCTTCGGGTGATGTATTAGACCATGCTGGATGGTCATACCTCATTTTGAGAACGAGTTATTTTGTTGAAGCGCTTTATATAAAATTAGCCGTTATCCCAGATTCCCAAGCTAAACAAAAAGAAATTTTTGATTTATTTCGATATATTGCAAAATCAATTCTACAACAAAGTGAAGAAAGTTCTTTAAAAGACGAGAGTAAAAGGCTCTTAGAATACTTTATAGAATATATGTTAGAACTCGAACAGGACAAGGTGACGAGTGACTGGGAGAGTTTCCTTAAGAATAAAATAAATCAAAAATTGCCCGAGTTCACTCAAACTAAGGTGCTAAATTATATAAATGACTTAAAAATTATCTTTAAACGATTAAAACAAGGGAGGATTGTAAAACGCTCGCGTCGTAAAAAAATAAAAATTTCAGATTGGCCGACAAAGAAAAAATTAAGAAGTTTCCAAAAGAAGAGAGAACAAAGACAGCTTATTAAAGGATATCCAGCATATATTCAAGCTCGACAGGAGATCTTTTATGCTGATGATGGAGATGTTGAATTTATAGATGAGGGGATTGCTGTACATACAACATCTAAATCTACAGCTCGTTTTAATACAGTATTGAACAATCATAGTGAACATTTGATGAGGCATCGTCAAAGACGTCTACAACCGTTTGTAACCAACACAAATTACATGAGCAAAGATGTGATTCAACATCTTATCTATATTTTGAAGGGTGAGTTATATAATGCTCCTACTCAAGATTCAGCGATTGCAGCAGCATGCTTATTGAGTTTAGCGACGGGTTTATCACCAAGGCATTTGCTTCAATATAAACAACTGATTGATGAGGGAGTGCTTATTAAAGGTGGTAGTTCTAAAAAGCCGGAGTATCGACTCAGATTACATTTAGATATTACAAAACAAAAAGTTGAAACTTTAAAGATTCACCAACTGAATAAAACAGTGACGCATGATCTCCATGTATCAAGCAGTTGGTTTGAATATCTTATTTTGAATGGATCACAACAGGTACTTACAGTACAAGAGATCAATCAAAGACTCAAAAAATGGACTCAGAATCAGGGGCTAGGTTCAATTACTGTTGAGAAACTCCAAGCCCAGCTGTATTTCTATATTTTTCACCGTACTTTTAATGAATATATTGCCCATGTGCTATCGGGCAAAGATAGCACCCATGAGCTACCGAGTAGTTTCTACAATGGTGTGAGCGCATCGGAATTGAATCAGCATTATTTGATCTACTTAGAGACACTCAGTGTTGAAGAAACGAAAACAGAAATTGAAATGCTTAAAGAGCAGTTTGTTAAACATGAACCTGCGTCTATATCACGTTTTGGTAGCCAATTAGCACTCAATCAAAATTATGTTGGTCAATTTTTTACACGATTACATGCCATTTGCGTTGATAAAATACAGATACATCAACATATAATTGAGCGAATTAATGCCTATAGTGCTTGGATGTGGCATATCAGCTTATTGTGTCTAACACGCCGTCCTCGGGAAAACTTATTAGGAAAGTATAGTGACTACGATTTAAAACTAAAGTTGTTGTATGTAGATGATAAGCAAAACAGTCAATCACGAAAAGATGGTCGCTATATACCGCTCCCAGCATTTTTTATCCAAGCTTTTAAACGTTATACGCAATTTTTAAATACGGTCACTCAGCAGTATGAAGAGCTCCTCCGATTTGTGTTTGGGAAAAAGATTACATTGCAAGATTTGTTTGGCCAAGTGATCCATTACCCGAAATCGTTACCGACCACTGCTGAGGAATGGGCAAGTAAGAAAATTAAGATTGCTGCGCTTAACCGAAGTTGGATTAATGACTATATTGAAGGTCATCAACTCAGCAGTTTATATAATAACTGGCTACGACACTTTGATATGAATATGTTGATGGAGCAAGGTTTGGCTTTTAATGTCATACAAGCAGTTTATGGGCATGATCAGCGTAATCAGGAGCTCTTTTATCGCTATTCATCTGCATCTTTACCACAATATATCAATCAATTTACCCAAAATATTGATCGCATGATTAAGCAATTGCAGATTGAGCATCTGTCATACATTTCAGTACTTCAATCTGAGGGCTTATCATGAGTATAGATGAGTCATTGATTCAAAAAATTCAGGTTCAGGTTGATTCTGTATTTGCCGAAATGAAAAGTCAGATTAAGAGTTTAAGAGACCGACCTGAATTATTAGATAACACACTAAATACCTTGTGGTACGAGTTTTATGATGAATTTATTTGTTTTTTAGAGCAGAAGAAATTTACTCGGAAAGATACTCAAAAACCGTATATTCAAGCTATTGAAAAATATTTTTTATCTTTGCGTCAGACCTATTTATCTCAAGCAAAGAATGCGTATCCAATCAAAGTATGGCCTAAAACTACTTTTCTAGAACCTATACCCAGACAACTTCGTAGTACTGAATCACATCTTCGGCAAGGACAAAAACATTATCATATTGCTATAGCCTTAAAATCCTATTGGAATTGTCCATACAAGGATGAAGTTACTCCGGCATGGTTATGGGGGAATTTTTATTTAAGTCTGATGTACTGCTCTGGCTGTACTGATCTAAGTCAATTAACAGCAATTAGTAATACCCTGGTCAACGCTATTGTCAAAGATGAACTCCAAATCTGTACTAAACTTTATCATGCTGGATATAAAACAATCATCCAACCACTCGCACTGCATTATCGAGTACCACAGCGTGCTTATGGTAATCAAATCGAAAATAGACAGGTGTATCAGTGGCGTTATATTTGGCTTAATCCCTATGCACAGTTGTTTATACAAGGGATAAAACAGCATGGCTCTCAAGCCTTGAATCAGCAGATGCCACGATATGTTTTGGAGTCTATCTCTACTGTATTAGGGAAATTA
This sequence comes from Acinetobacter sp. CFCC 11171, assembly GCF_003268405.1. Lineage (NCBI taxonomy): Bacteria > Pseudomonadati > Pseudomonadota > Gammaproteobacteria > Moraxellales > Moraxellaceae > Acinetobacter > Acinetobacter sp. CFCC 11171. Next base: position 3,829 of record NZ_LQXP01000054.1, read on the forward strand.
CCTAAAGAAATTGATTTGAGTCATCAGATCGTAGGTCTGAAAAAACTACTACGCCGTAATGATAAACAGTTAGCAGAGCTTCGTTCACTTACACCTTTTGATCATTCAAACTTAGCCATTGAGCTTGACTCTTATTCGGGCTTAGATATGTGCTTAAGCGAGGTTATGCGAGGTCGTCTCAAAACGGTGTCGTTAACACCTATTGATCAGGCGAGAGCATGGTTAGATCACAACATCTTGCAGACGCAGTTAACACATATTGAGCGGGATATACCACTACAGACAGAAAAGGCGGTACCAGACTTAATTACAGCTCACCAGCAACTCAAAGAAATTCCATTTGAATTGATGCTATTTGAAAAAGATCAGACTGAAGTTGATAAGCGTCAGAAACGGCAGCGTAAAAGTGAACGTGTGAAATTGATCAGATGGACAAGCATTCAGAAGCGACTAGAAGAAAAGAAGCCTCACGTTGGCCTGTATGAAAAAAATCTAATAGAAGCACAGCTCAGGCTACTGGGTTGGATTTTTCATCTTAAGTCTCAAAAGATGAAACTCAATAGCATCGAGCGGTATTTAAGTAGTATCGCTAAAGATTACTTATTCCATGTCTATATGTTCCCAGGTGATATAGATAACATGGATCAAGAAGATTGTGAGGAACTGTACGACGCTATCTTAGATAGTATTGATGATCGAGATCAAGCGAAACGTGAGACTGATCCTAAGGCCAATCACGGACGTGCACAGTATGCATTTGGCAGACTTAAAGCATTTCATCAGTTTTGTATGAAACAATACCGTGTCCCTAAGGTCGGTACCTTTCAATACAATGATTATCATCGTGTACAATTTTGTCATGCCAAATTAATTAGCCCAAAATTGTTCAATCAGCTTAAACAGGTACTAAGTTTAAAGATTGAAAAATGTCAAACAACTAAAGAGCAAGCGTATCTTTTTCAGCTACAGCTCATGTATTTACTCGCATTTCGTTTGGGGATGCGATTGAATGAAATTAGGGGACTTACATTGGCAGAGGTCATTTGTCCTGAACTGATTTGGCGTAATGATACGCTGACCAAACCTGTGCAGATCCGTTTTAATTTACGTAACAATGTTTATCGGAAACTCAAAAGCCAAAACGCAAAGCGTCAGCTTGATCTGAACGCCGTCATGCTCGATGAAGAGTTGGCATTGGTACAGCAATATCTAAAACAATGTATTACACATAATCCAGCGAAAACTAATCATGCGGACAAATTGATTTTTGCCCAAGATGGCGAAATTTTAAGTGAAGCTTATATTAGTGAAATGACCCAAGTGATTTTTGATGAGATATTGGGTGAAGGGCATGGTTATACTTTCCATAACTTTAGACATAGTGCCGCGAATCATTTAGCAATCGCTTGGTTAGGCTCAAAAGAGATGATCATGACCTATACGGATTACACTTGGAGCCGGTGTAAAGTCATGCGTCAGCATTTATTTGGAGAAACTGCAATTCAGCATGAAGCTGTCATACAGCATAAGTGGCGGTTACTAGCTGACTGGATGGGGCATGCAAACATAGAGCAAACAGCATCTCACTATCTACATGTGCTGGATTTGTTGGTGATAGATCGAATTTATCATTTGCCTTGTACAATTCATTGGGACACGATCAAACTGATACTTCAAAATGACTTAACAAGTGCTAACACAGAAATTGTGGATCTTAATCATATAATAGGAAAAGGCCAGTATTTCGATTTTTATCATGCCACATATGCACTCAAAAAAGTGGATTCAGTTAAACCTGTTCAGCCTAAAATAAGTAAAAATGCATCTGTATCTACCATCATCCATGATTACATTAAATATAGAGCCTATGAGGACCATGATTGGGTATTACGCAGTAAAAAGCTCGCTACTAAGTGGGTGGCGGTAAAAAAGCCTCAAAATAATGAGGATTTTAGTGAAGATGAACTCATCTCCTTATATGAAAAAGCCTTAAAGAAAGGTTTTGAAGCAAAGCAATGCGTAGAGATTTCAGCACTGCCAAAGCGGGTTCAACATCAGGTTTTAGAAGCCTTGAGTATTTTAATTGAACATGGAAAGCTGAGAAAAAACTTTATTCATTTTCAATATCGTTTTGATAAGCAAAATAGGCCACGTGTCGATTGGTCCATTCAACATCTGATTACGGGACTAAAGTATTTACTCCCTGAGGATACACAGCTAAAAGTTGATAATGATCCACCGGATAAGTCACAAAAAAGTCGTGAAGTGAAATTAAGCTTTATCAATGAAAAGAATAAAAATACGACACTTTGTATTGCGTTTATTATGTTGATACATGCGATTCAGCAAGAAAAATTGAGCATTTAAAATGAATTGTTTTAATATGTCTAAGGCAAGCTGTATTGAATATAAATCAATATAGAAAGGGACGAGCGATATCGTCGCTGAAGTTGTAGGTTAAAATCGTTTCTCAATGATAAGCGAACTCTGATATCGTATATATACATGGCTGAGATGTATCCAACTGAATGAAAACAATAGATTATTACAATAAACAGGCTGATCAATTTATAAAGTCGACCTTGAATGTGGATATGGAAGCACTATACCAACCTTTTTAGAGCAATTAGCACATGATGCCTACATTTTAGATTTAGGTTGTGGCTCAGGTCGGGATACTTTGGCTTTTAGAAAAAAGGGCTATTACGTATATGCGATTGACTATTCTGAAGAACTTGTAAAAAAAGCGACTGAACTTACAGGGTTGAAAGTACGTTATCAAAGTTTTTATGACTAGCAGAATATGAAACATATGATGGTATTTGGGCATGTGCCTCTTTACTACATTGTGCTCGTAATAGACATCTCTGATGTTTTAAAATGTATTCATGCTGCATTAATGAATAGTTCATCTTCATATCAGCATGTTGAAGAGCAAGATCTTGAAAAATTTGCAGATTATTGGATAGGTCTGTCACCAATTCTCATTCATAGTTTGCTAGTTACTTGTATTCCTAGTAGACCACTTTAATTAAAATTAGGAATTTCATTCACTGGATATATTAATGTTAATGGATTTGATGTTAAAGAAATGAAGCCAAAACGCTGATAAAATTCCATCGCTTTTTGATCTTTTGCATGTATTACAACAAAATTTACACCAATAATTTGAGCAACTTTTGAAACTTGTTTGAGAGCATGTGCTAAAAGCACTTTTCCAATTCCTTGCCCTTGAGTCACTTTATCAACGGCAAAGCGACCTACAACAACACAAGGGAGTGGATAACGAGGTAAGCGTTTGGTGAGTACGGTATCTACTAAATCGAATCCAATAGAGGTACTAGATAGACAGTAAAACCCTATCACATTTGAAGCATGATCAACAGCAACATACGTTTTACTTGTCCCTGATTTCTGATGTTGGGACGCATATTGTTTAATGAACTTATTTAAGTCATCTTGCCCACAATTAAATGATTTTCTTTGGTGATGAGTTTGTAAAATCTCAATTCTCATCTAATAAACTCATTAATTTCTTCATTTCATCGTTTGCAGGGCGTGGATTTTCAAGCAAATTCATTAACATATCACGATCAGCATTATTTACTTTCAACTCATGGTTAGATTTAAGTAAGTCTTTTGCTCGTTCAAAGGAGGATTGCAGCATAAAAGAACTTACACTGAGGCCTAATAAATTCGCAGCTTGCTCAATCACATTCTTTGCATCTGCTGTTGAACGAACATTAATTCGTTCAGTTGCTAAATTAGCCATTTCTTCACCAATAAGTACATCATTTTGATGTACAAATTATAACATATCAAGATGTAGCATCAAGACTTGACATACTCCCACCACCAAGCTAAGAGCTATGGTGGGGGAATCTTTGCGACCCATGCAATCTTAGAGATTGCACCTTTCGATACCGCACTGCGCTGACAGTATGGCGGTACAGGAACTCTTTATACAGTACTATGTCCTAGTGCATCAGCTAAAGCGAAATTGCGTATATTCAAGCTTGCATTCAAATCACGATCATGCACTGTTTCACAGTCAGGACATTGCCATTCTCTTATGCTTAGTGGCAATTTTGTCATAGTATAACCACAACATGAACATGCTTTAGAACTTGGAACGAATCTTCCAATTTGTAGCACATTCTTACCGAACCATTTTGCCTTGTATTGCAATATCGTAAGAAATTGACCCCAAGCCACATCCGAAATGGACTTGGCTAATTTTCGATTTCTTACCATGTTTTTTATCCCTAAATCTTCTACAGCATACGTGGTCGCTTGGTTTTCACAGATCAAGTAATGCGTGAGTTTGTGATGTAGGTCTAAGCGTTGCAGGCGCACTTTTTCATGGATGAATGCAACACTTAATTTTTGACGTTGATAATTCTTTGATTCTTTCTTCTTTCGAGCAAATATCTTCTGCTGTATGGATAGTCGGTTTTGAGCCTGTCGCAAGTATTTTGGATTTTCAACCTTATTACCATCGGATTGAATGAGCATGTGATTCAAACCCATATCAATTCCGATGGTTTGATCAGCTTGAATTGTTGTTGATGCAACAAGTTCTAACTCTGACTCGACCAAAATCGAAGCATAATACTTACCTGTCGCTGTTTTGCTAATGGTGACAGTTTTGATTTTCCCATTAAATACCCGACTAAATACAGTTTTTATCCCTTTAATTTTAGGTAGATGAAGTAATCCGTTCTCAAAGCTCACTGTTGCGTGCTGAGGGCATTGATAAGACCGTTGCGGTATTTTCTTGGATTTGAACCGTGGGTAGCCGACAAGATGACTTAATGGGCGTTTTTCATCAGGATTTGGTTTATATCCTTTGATCTTTCTGAATTCAACCTTGCCTTTCTTTAATCGCTGAAAAAAGTTGTTGTAAGCAGTGTGTAGGTGAAGTAACCCACTAAGAAGTGATTGACTATTCACCTCGTTCAACCATTCGAATTCAGGTTGTTTTTTCAATTGGTGTAACAATAAAGTTAGTAAATAAATTATATAAATCAAATATTTTTTATTAAATACAGAGTTTTTTTTGATTAAATTTTATTCATTTTAGGACTGTGTTATTCTATTGTTTTAACGCTAAAAATAACTTACCTGTGCAGAAAAAATGATGACAACATTACTCATTGATGCATTAACAATATCTGAAGGCCGGTTTAAAAAAAAAATGCCCTGTTTTAGTTCTGAAAATGATGTTACTCAATGAGGAAACGAGCAGGTTTTCAGAAGAAATTAAGAATCAAGCATTACTACTGCTCGCGATATATCGTAAGTTGCTGCTTGCTGTCGATCGGGATTTATTTAATGTAAAAACTCTAAAGAACAGTGTGAAAAGAAGACACTGGGCTAAAGTGGATAAAGCACAGAATAAGATGGTGGTTGCAAAGCAACTTCGACTAAAGCATTTAGATCTAGAAGAAATGATTTTATTTTTAAATACACAGCATTTTTTAAAACAGCTGCCGATTTTCTTTGTTCAAAAATTGGTTGATTGGGCACCACCGGTGGTGAGTGGTAATTTTTTAATCGAAAATGTTTTGGTAGGCTATATCGCCCAAAAGATTTTGCCATTAGAAAGAATTAAAGTAAAAGAGCTTGGCAAGTCTTTGCAACCATATTTTCATTTAGCTGACTTTTTTGTATTTTTACCTCAATTGGAGGAACTTTATCAAAAACATCAGCAGCAAATTGTTTGTGCGGCACCAACTGCAGAAGTTGCTTTGGCTTTAACAGACTTGAAGAAGGCGTGGATTTATCGTATTCGGAGTAGTTCATGAATAGGTATTTGGAGCAGCTCCTAGAATGGATTAATCAGAATGAAAATATAGAAGAACAACAACTGATCTAAGCATTATTTTTGTTGCGTGCACACTATAGCTTAGCTGGCATTGTTGTCATTTGTCAGCGAATCTTCACATTGATTGCGGATGATGAATTACTAGAATTTCGTGATGAGCTTAATACGTTAAAGATCATTAGTAGATTACAGGATTCTAGTAAATATCCACATTTTTTCTCAGAAACAACAGATAGAAACAAACATAAACTCACGCCATTGCGTCCATACACTGGAGACAGTGGAATTTGTGACTTGCTATTAATTCAAGCAGGAATAAGTCGAAATAATCAGTCTTTTGATACTGTAATCACGTGGTTTTTAGAGCAAATCTTTTACTTTCAAAAAAACGTACATACTCTAGAAATTTATAGTAATTATTTAAGTGGTGATGGAAGCATAAAGCTGAAAGCTCAAAAGGGATCTCGTGTGTATAATGCCTTTTTAGCGATTAGGCAGTTGGGTGATCCAAGTCATGAGGATATTTTAGAACGAGTCAAAGACTTAGTGACTCAAAACGAACCGGAACAATGGATTCGTTCGATGTCAGCTGGTTCTGAAGATAAACGATTAAATGAAGTTTTTTATGCATTAAAACTATTTTTATCACAAATTTGGGATAATAATCGATTAAAAAATAAGAAGAAACGCCGAGAATTTTTACACCGTATAGGGTTAAAGCATCAAAAACTTATCTTGCAACGATACGGCTCATTAAGTATTGCCATCCAACCTTTGCAGGAGATTGATGAGATTCATCGTGGTCTGATTTCTGAAGTATTTGCGGATGATGAGATTGATGAGATTCATCGTGGTCTGATTTCTGAAGTATTTGCGGATGATGAGATTGAAGAAGATGAAACACCATTGGAGCCATTGTTTACACTTTTTTTGGCAGAACAATCCGATTTAATTCGAGGGCTTTATGCATCTAAGTCTATTTTTCAGCATGTTGAAGCTACAAATGTTGGTTTAGTTTGGACAAAATGGCGATTGTCATTAAATTCGATTCAACAAGTGTTGAGGCTCTGTCAACCATCTCCGGCGGATAGCAGCTTAATTTTACGCGCAAAATTAGCTTTAATATTGAGTTTACTCACTGGACGTTCGGTTACTGAATTAACAGCGCCGTGTTTTAGTCAAAATACTGATCAGAATAATATTGCTATTCAGTATGATCATACTTTATCTGCATATGTATTGAGTGTTTTAGCAGGGACACCGACACTCAAAACAAAGCCAGAAGATTCTAAATTTCATGTGCCATGGACTAAGAAATTACATTTGGTTTTACCAAGTGAGCTCAATGATTTGGTGAATCAAGTCAAAAATCTTGGGATTAGGACCCGTCAACTGGCAGTTGAACGCGAAGTTAGAAGATTAATTAACAGTGTACCTCAAGAGCTAGAAGTCAGCCTCAAAAGCATTCGAGATATTCTTCCACGGTTGTTATATGAGCATAGCCAAGGTGATTTAGCTGTCGTTAAAGCAGTGACTAATGAATCAGGTCGAAATTATGATAACTTGATTCATTATGCCTCTTTTGAACAGAAGAAACTTGAGCAATTATGGTCTGATTGTTTAAGAACGATAAAAATTGATATTCCTCAATACATACACACTTCAAGTGAACGCGTGGGTAGCCCGATTGGAATAAAGATTGTTGAAATACAAAATGAAATTACACGAATAAAAAACAGAATAAATCAGGCTTATGAACAGAAAAATTGGCAGGTGCTCTTTGATAACTTAACGTTGTATACAGCATTGTGGATGAATCTTGCAACTGCAGGACGAGGAATTAAGCAACCCTTTCCAAAGTGGATCAGTCAGCCCGGATGGGCATTGATTCAAGATAAACATCATCAAGATGAATCAACCGATCGTTATGTACCATTGACGCCAGCGTTGATCAAACAGATTCAAGGTTTACGTGGTTTGATGCGAATGCTGGGGGAGCAAGTTGAACCACGTGTTGATTTATCATCTTATGCTCTGCAACTTTTTGATTCTCATCAGATTGAAGGTTTAGTTAGAAATTGGGCACGGAAGTTGGTTCGCTCTGATCATAATCAGTTACCTGGACGGTTCAAGGACGCTGGACTTGGGCACTGGATACGGGGGCGTCATCCATGGGATATGTTATCAGTATTTCCTGTATCAGTTTTTAAACAACAGTGGCTTGATGTACAAGAAAACCTGCAAAAACAATTAGGTTTCGAATGTTTTGAAGGTTTTGATTTTTTTAAAATCAAGCATATTCCAACATTTGTTTTAACCCAAGAGACTAAAACAGCTCAAGTAGAGACGAAGCCGAGAATACAATATTCAGAAAATGATGTAAAAGAATGGTTGAAAAACTCAGAGTATGAGTCCTATTTTCCGTTGATTTTTGAGGAAAATCCTGAGCCACAAGTAGCTTTAGAGCTTGGACATCTATTAGCTTCCCATTTAGCTAAAAATACAAACATTGATTTGCCAGAAGCGATCAAGGCATATTGTGCTTATATTCGCGATAAAACGAAAATTCCTTTATTCGTTCAACTTCCTCAAAAAGCTAATCGTACATGGCTGACATCTGAAAATAGTTTTAGTACATGGTGTTATATTGAACAAAACTTACTTGATCTTATTCAGAAGGATTTAGAACATTTACCTGAACATCAAAATTGTGATGTTGAAATAGGACGTTTGCTGGTTGTACTCTCCATGTATTCACAACTGTGCAGAGTGAGCCATTTACAAGCGATGTTGGAGTTTATTGCTTCTGATCAACATATAGTCGCTATGGGGAATAGTCGGCTCGTTGAACTGACAGTGAATAATGATAGATCTGTGACGAAGATACGCCGTACAGTACTGTTAAGTCCTTATGTCTCGACGTTGATTTTAGTAGGCCGACAGTATCTACAGCCCCGATTAAAAGAGATTTTAGCACAGCCAAGAAATCAACAAAGAACGGCTTGGCAAAAGTGTTTTAATACATATTTAAAACAAATAGGGGTTAAGTCAACTCTATCGTTAGCTCAATGGTTGAAAGCTTTACAGCAAAATGTGATGTTAAATAGCACTCCGTTGATTGCAGGTTATATATCAGGCCAAGTCCTGACTGAAGATCTTTCAATAAATGAATTATTACGCTTATCCGAATATGAAAAATTAACCACAAATTTAGATAGCACTGAGCCAGAAAGTGAAATAGAAATAGACGATGAGCAACTACATTTGTCTGATATTTTAGCGATGATTCAGCAACTAAAAGGTGAATCTAGATCAAGCATTTGGCTTAAACAGCTTGCCAATAATGAAACGAATCACTACTCAGTCAATTTATTAACGTGCTTTGTGCGATGGTTGATTTTACGCTGTGATGCAGAAGAGTTAAGTCTACAGAATCGAAATATGATTCATCTACATTTGGCCATCGTCAGTGCAGGTATATTGGGGTTTTCAGAAGATTTAACAAAAGATAGCCAGATTGATGAAGATGTATTTCAAAAATGGATGGAGTTGACGCAAGAGCATTTTCCACACCGTAAGCATCTCGCTGCGTGGAATCGCTTTAGAGATTTTTTAATTCAGTTAAATGATAATCGTATAAAGTTACACAAGCGTACAGCGCATCAAGCAAGTGCTAAAGTTTTTTCAAAAAATGAAGTGCAGCAGATCGTTCAAATATTACAATCTGTAGAATCCGGGGTGAATGATGCTGCTTTACGTCTAGAGATTCAGCGTCATTTTCGTTTATCTGCAGCGATGGGTGTACGCCGTTCAGAGACACTTCATTTACGGCCCTTAGATATTGATGAAGATATGCTCCGAATTCGTCCTTATGGTGAGCATCAGTTAAAAACACTTGGATCAGAACGTGTTGTTCCGATGAATTTATTAAGTCAGACGATTCAAAATGGATTAGATGATATTTATAAGAATAAAAAATATTCGATATTAATGTCTGATGAGAACAGTGAGCATAGGCCTTTTTTTGATCAAATATCTAAAATATTAAAGAAAGTCACTGGAGATGTTGATCTCAGTTTACATCATTTAAGACATACGTTTGCAAGTACATATGCTTTAAAGTGTTTGCAAACAGTGGTGGATTTTAAAGCGCTCACGCTAGAACTGCCATGGCTACAAACTTGGATGCCATCGAATGAGCAATTTAATATGCTAGTAGGTAATGAAGGACAAGTTGGGCAAGGGATTAAGGCGATTAGTCGAGTGCTTGGACATTTACATGAATCGACCACATTAAAGCATTATGTTCATATCTTATTTCTGGCTACTTATGCCTATAGCATGCAACAACAGCAACCCAATTTACATACTGCATTTTTTAAGCGAGTCATGAGTCGGAGTAATTTATTCAGGCATTTCCAAGCGATTCATCAACAGGATGGTAATCTAAAATATGAGTTGAGAGATACCATCGAAAAATATGTACTCAAAAAAAGACAAAGTCAGAGGTGGGTCATCTATGCTCAAAAAATAGAGAATTCGACGGGAAAAGTAATTAAACACGAATTATTTCAAAAGTTTGAAGATGTTGAGCGGTATCTTATTTCTGGGCGGGGGCAGCCACGAGTAGATATTGAGTCCTGGAAGAGGGCTTTAATTACGATGGCAAACATTCCGTCAGGTAAACGTGGTTCAAA
>NZ_LQXP01000055.1:0-12879 GCF_003268405.1 Acinetobacter sp. CFCC 11171
TATCAATACGGTCTTGTAGTGCATCTTTATCCGCGCTGTCTGGCAAAGCATCCACTGCATTTTGGGCTGCATCTTTGGCGTCTTGCGCATCTTTTAATGCATCTTCTAAGGTCGCTTTTTCTTCAGGCGTGATTAAGCCATCTGTATTGGCTTCGTTAAGTGCATCTTCGGCTGCTTGATAGGCATCTTCTGCTGCATCGACTAAGTCATTCGCTAGATCCAGTGGGTTTTCTGTGCTGTCATCAACACCGTTTTCATTGGCATCGTTGACCGTTGGAATGCTGATGTCCGTCAAGGCATCAATGCGATCTTGGAAACCATCTTTGGCATCTTGCACTGCTGCAGGTGCCGATGGTAAAGCATCGACCGCATCTTGGGCTGCATCTTTGGCATCTTGTGCCGCTTTTAATGCAGCTTCAAGTTCGGCTTTTTCGGTTGGGGTGATTAAGCCATTTGCATTGGCTTCATCTAAGGCATCTTCTGCGGCTTGGTAGGCATCTTCAGCGGCTTTTACTGCCGCTTCTGCATCGGCAATTTGCGCATCAACGGTATCATCAATGCCATTACCATCTGTATCGGTCACAGGTGGAATGACGATATCCGTTAAGTTATCGAGGCGATCTTGTAGGTCGTCTTTTTCAGTACTGTCTTTTAATGCGTCAACAGCTTTCTGAGCAGCATCCTCAGCGGCTTTGGCATCGACAAGTGCTTGCTCAAGCTTGGTCTTTTCTTCAGGGGTAATTAATCCATCCGCTTGTGCATCGGTCAAAGCATCCTTTGCGGCTTTATTTGCATCTTCTGCTGCTTTTACCGTTTTTTCTGCCGCATCGAGTGCTTGATTTGAGTTGCCCGAACCCGATGAACTATCTGAATCATTATTTGCCCAAGCTAAAATGCCTCCTGCAGTAACTAAAGGAACTAACCACGTCCATAAACCAACTGTTGAATCTGAATAGAGTAAAGGATTAATTTCATCGATCGGATTATAGTTAATTTCAAATAATCCAGCTTCATTTGGATTTGTTTCTAATAGATATAATTTATCATCTTCTTCTAGTACAACATTGTTTTCATTTGGATTATCTGTAAAGTAATTCTCAATTATTAGTTGCTGTCCGTCTTTCATTTTTATAATTAAAGTATTTCCACTTCTCTCCATACTTAAAACATTTTCTTTTGAAGTATGTATAACAACAACAGAAGCCTCCTTTAATAAAATATTACTCGTTTGTATGTTTTCTAAAACAGAATGATGTTCTTTTGATACAACTTGGACTTGTAACATGACAATTACCCTCTGGCTTATTTATATATTTATGATTTAAAAATTTTTTTTAACCACAAGCTTTATCTTATTAATCAAAAGGCATGTGAATGGACATATAACAGTTCAGCAAAGTTAAAAAAAAATATTAAAGTTTTTTTCTTTATCGCATTGTTAAGATGCTTCATGCCAAACCGAAAGAATGAATTTGCATACAAATACACACTAATATCCACAATATGTGATTTTGTTTGCATTTCAAATGTAAAAAAAAGCAAATAAAATGTGATAAAATTCAACAAAAACGTAATTTTTATAACTTAATCATCGATATAGATACAATATACATACGTAAATTTACCAAAATTACATAATAAGTATTTTTATTTACATTTTTTTATAAAATCATGAAATAAGATCTAACCTCTTTAATTTATTGATTTTATTTATTTGTAATTCTCATTAATTAAAACCATAAAAAAAACCTGTAATTAATTACAGGTCATTTTTAAAATTAAAAATTAATTATTAATTGTTTTTTCAAATGATTTTAAACGTTTGTAAATAGAAATCAGTTCAATAATAGTCGTCCAAGAGGATATCAGGTATTGGAAGGAATCACGCACACGTCCAAAGACATTTAAAATTTGCATTAATATACCGAGTGTAATTGTTCCCGCAGCAATACTTGGGAACAATATAAAGAACCCATAAATATTATCAAGCTGCATATACCAAATACGAACGAGATTAAAATAAGCATAGTGGAAATACAATCTAAAATAATTAAAACGGACTTTACTAAATAATTCTTTTAATGTGAGAGGGTCTGCTCGATCTGCATGATCTTCACCATAAACTAATTCTTTACGATATGCTGCTTCGACTTTTTGATTATTAAACTCCAAACCCGGTAGTTTATAACCCACAAGCATTAAAATAACTGTCCCTAATACTGCCCAAAGAACTGCCGCCCAAACTAATGCATAAGCGATTTCCCCCACGACAGGTAATTTATTTACATGTGTTGATAAAGTTAACAGCACAGGGAGAAATGCAATTAAGGTCATCACCGATTCAACTAAGCTTACCCCAAGTCCCTCTGTGGTTCTCGCAAAACGCATCGTATCTTCTTGAATACGCTGTGAGGCACCTTCGATGGTTCTCAGTTTTTCCCAATGTGCAGTATAAAAGTCATTCATTGCGGTACGCCAACGAAAAACATAATGACTAACGAAAAACAGGTTCAATACTGCCAGTGTGACATATACCATGGCCACATAGAGAAAAGTCAGCGTCTCTGAATATAGCGTCGCCACATCGCCCCCACCACCTGAAAGCATCTTCTGGATCAGATCATAGAATGGGTTATACCAAGCATTGATCACGACATTACATTCCACACTAAACCAAACATTAAACAGGATAAATGCGGTTCCCCACACAGACCATCGTTGCCAAGGATTATCTGATTTAATTTTCCAAAAGGCTGCAAAAAGCGCCGTTGCTACAAAAAACCAAGTATAGAACCATAAAAATTTGGGGCTCCAAAATCGGCTAATACCAATAGGCAGTTCTGCTTGATGATAATTTGCAGCTAAACCAAACATCGTACCCCAACTATTGCCACCGCTATACCACAAGACAATATTGATCACGAACCATATAAGGAATGATCCAAAAAACCATTTTGGATTTGGAAAAAAAGATTTAAACATTGGTCCTACATTTCCCTCAATCTTTGTTTTTAGTTTGAGTTGCTGATGATAAGTTTTATTTCATTAATTTTCTTGTTCAGATTGAAGATTTAACGCTGTTTAATCTGAAATTTAACAATCAAATACAAGACGACACATCATTCGATTAGCTTAAGGATGAAAACTGAAGTTCACCTTAAATTCATTATTGATCATGCCCTTTTGATGATCTGGTCATTGTTTGTGGAACAAAAAACACACCTTAGGACATATAATTACAGTTAAAAAGTTTGTCATATTTTAAAATTATTTTTGATATCAATAGATTAAAAAACCTTAATTTATTTAACCATTATTTAAACTTAAGTTATGGAAATTTCTAAAATATTTTCTGCGATGTAGCTCACGTCATTTACAAAACCTGTTTCTTCACCAATAATATGCTAAGTTCAATTAACAACCTATGCTTGGGGAAGTAAAATGGAAAGTGCAATTGTTGAATTACTCAAACCAATTACATTAAATAAAGAAAATTGCAGTCCTTTGGTTTTTGAAACTGGCACCGTTCTGAAAGTGATTATGCAAACGCCAGAAGGTCTGTTGGTAAGCAATGATGATAAATTTAACTTTATGATTTCATTCAAAGATAAGAATGATGTTTGGCGCGAAATTTAATTTTGACGTTAAATCTTTAAATCTTAGAATTTTGCATAATAATGAAATTTAAAATTTACTGATCTAAAACGGCATTAAAATAGTAAGGGACTGACGAGAGCAGTCCTGAATCAAATTGATCTCACTTACTCCTCTTCACTTTCAAACCATCATTTAAGACCGTTTTCTCAACTATCTTTCATTAATCTCATTTTTTCTAACTTCTACTCCGCTGTATTTAAATGCCAAGCTATAGAAAGTATTCTATTTAATTCATCTGAATCAAAGATTGAATTAGGGATAATTAAGGCTTATCTGTTGTTTTAAAAAATATTTTTTGCTCAATTGATAAAAATAATTGGTCGTCAATATCACGAAAATCAGCCGTGATAGTTGAAACGCAACCACGATAGGCACAGCTAATCCAAGAGCTTTTGCCATTAAAGACATTTCTGCAATGCCGCCGGGAGATAAGCCTAAAACTAAAATTTTTCCATTGGCGTGACTGATATACACCAAGAACAATGCAAACAGGATGGATAATCCTAATGCCAATAAATTTAAAATGGTCGTGATGGCGATGAATTTTTTATGGCTTTTTAAAAAGCCAAAAGGAAACTTTGTGCCTAATGACCAACCTATACATATTTGTCCAAAGGCCGTAAACCACGTCGGAAATTTTAATTCCAATGCTCCGAAAAATGAAAGAAATCCCACCATAACTAATGGTCCGAGAACCCACGCATTTAATACATTGAGTTTTTGAAATATTTGCGCAATCAAACAGGCCAAAGCAAATAAAAGAAGAATTTGGGCAATTCTAAAGTGTTCAATGATGTGTTGGTCTAGACTCACCCAATGAATATCAAATAATGCCGCTAAAAAGATTGGTACAAGCACCACAAGTGCCACGATTCTCAAACTATGCGCAGCAACAACTTTATCCACTTGCGCATGATGATGTTCTGCGATATTCACCATTTCACTGGCACTGCCGATTGCAGAAGAAAACCACGCCGTTGCCCAATCTAAACCATTGATACGATATTGTAATCCTGCGATAAGTGTTCCCAAAATCAATGACCATAAGATGCCAAGTACGATAAAGATCCAATAGGCTGAAATAGCATGGACCAGCGCTGGGGTAAAATATAGTCCCAAAACCATACCAATAATGACTTGTCCCACTTTACGCCAATGCGGTGAACATGTGAGTGGTTGGCCCATACAACCAAACAATAAAGCCGCTAGTAATGGCCCGAGCAACCACGGTAAAGGGAGATGAAGTAAATTTGCGATGAGCGCACCGATCAGTGCGCATACCAATCCTTTGGTATTTAATTTTATTATTTCCATATGATCTAAAAGCAATGGTCAGACTCGCTGACCATTGCTTCTCCATTTAAGCTTTTTGCTTCTTAATGAATAGATGTTTACGGACGATTGGCAAGATCAACAACAGTGCTGACATGACCCAAAGTCCCATACTGATGTTACTGCTCCACAGAATACTGAGCTCACCTTGAGAAATGGAGAGTGCACGTCGTAGATTTGACTCCATCAATTCACCCAGTACAAAACCAAGAATCAGAGGTGCCAATGGAAAATCAAATTTTCGAAGGATATATCCAACAATACCGAGCCCCATACAAAGCACAAGATCGAAAACAGTGCTATGAATTGCAAATACCCCAACAAAGCTGACGGTTGCAATAATAGGAATCAAAATATAGCTTGGAATCGAAAGTAAACGCGCAAAGAAGCCAACTAAAGGTAAGTTCAATACCAATAAGATAATATTTCCCACCATTAAGGATGCAATCAATGCCCAAACCAATACAGGCTGCTCTGTAAATAATTGCGGACCTGGGGTAATGTTATACATGGTCAAAGCCCCCATCATGACCGCAGTTGTTCCAGAACCCGGCACACCTAAAGTCAACATTGGGACAAAAGAACCACATGCTGCCGCGTTATTAGCACTTTCTGGCGCGGCCAAACCACGTAGATCACCTTTACCAAATTGACTACTATCCCCCGCCATTTTACGTTCAGTGGTATACGCCATGGCACTCGCTACACTGGCACCCGCACCCGGTAAAATCCCTGAGAAAAACCCAATCAAGGATCCACGAATCATGGTGGCTAAGGCACTCAGAAACTCTTTAACATTAAATAATGAGCGTTTTCCTTGTTCTAAAACCACTTTGCCCATCGTGGTCCGTTCAAGCAGCAGTAAAATTTCACTGATACTAAATAAACCAATCACCACAGTTGTAAAGGCAATGCCGTCACTTAAACCCACACTATCAAATGTAAAACGATAAACACCAGTAATCGCATCCATACCCACGGTCGAAATTGCCAGACCGATCAGCGCCATGATTAACGTTTTAAATGGTTGCGTGCTGACTAAACCGGTCAAGCACACAATTGCAAAAACCATCAAGGCAAAGTATTCCGCTGGTCCAAAGGAAACCGCCCATCGCGCCAAAATCGGAGCAAATAAAACAATCCCAATAAAGGCAATCGTACTACCTATAAATGAGCTAACAGATGAAAGGGATAAAGCAATACCTGCCTTACCTTGCTGAGCCAAAGGATAACCATCTAAAGTGGTCATAATTGCACCCGCATCGCCCGGCACATTCAGCAAAATTGCAGAAATTCGTCCACCATATTCACAACCGAGATAGACTGCTGCCAATAAAATTAAAGCACTATCAACGGGTAATCCTAAGGCGTAAGCAAATGGTAATAAGATGGCAACACCATTGATTGGACCCAATCCCGGCAACAGTCCGACAATCGTTCCAATAAATGCACCAATAAAAGCAATGAGTAAATTTTGTGGTTGTAAGGCAACTTCAAAACCTGTCATTAAGAAATTAAATATGTCCATGTCATTGTCATCCCTAACCCAAGAAGCCTAGTGGCAATGGCACATCCAAAACACGGTCAAACAGATAGTAGGTACTCATACTCAGCACCAAACCCGTAATAACAACTGGTATTGTTTTCCCGTTAAAAAGTTTCCCAACCGCGATGGTCATCAGTAGCGTTGCTGCGATAAATCCCAACCATTCGAAGCAAAGCGCATACAGTGACAATGCCAATGTACATAGAACAAGTTTGCCGATTAAATGCTTATTCCAACCTAGTTCAACAGGTTCAAACATCATGGCTGGGCGCACAGTCAAATAAATGGCACTCACTGTAATTAAACCCATCAGTAAAATTGGAAAGGCTTTCGGTCCTACAGGATCGTAGGAAATAGGCGCTTCAAAATTGCATGCGTAAATTAATAAGAAAAAACCGCAGACCGCAATGATGGCCGTAAGAATCCGTTCAGATTTCATCATCTATCCTCGAAAACAAAAAACTGAGTTAAAAAGGCATTCAACTCAGCATCTTTGTTATTTTGATAATTTATATTCTTCTGATAATTGGCGCATTTCAGCCGTTTGCTTATAGACATAAGCACTGATTTCTTCACCCGTTAATTCAAATGGCAACAGGTCCTGATTTTCTCGAACTGCATCGAATTTTTGATTGGTCATCATTTTATCAAAGGCATTTTTCCACCAAGCATATGCCTCATCACTGACCTTTGGTCCCATGTAGAAACCACGAATCACAGGCCATTCCAAGTCATAACCTTGTTCCTTCGCAGTTAATAACTTAGAAAATTTACCCGCTAAACGTTTATCTGAAAACACGGCTAAAACACGGATATTACCCGCTTCGAGATGCGAGCCAATTTCACTCACATTCCCCACACCCACTTGAATATGTTGACCTAACAAGGCTGTTAATACTTCGCCACCGCCTTCGAGAGCTACAAAACTCATATTGGCAGGATTTACCCCAGCCTTTTTTGCCAAAATTGCCGTTTGCATCCAATCTTGACCACCCACACTGCCAGCACCACCAAAACTGATCCCTTTTGGATTTTCTTTTAGCGCCTTCATCAGATCCTCCAGTGTTTTTAATGGCGAATCCTTATGCACTGCCACTAAACCGTAATCAACAGCTACACCCGAAAGCCACTTCACATCCTTCTCAGTAAAATTACCAAATTTACCTTGAGCCAAATTCAGTAAAGAACCAGTTGAAAATGCGATGACCGCATTGTTATTTGCTGGATCATTATTCACGATTTTATTGTAAGCAACGGCCCCAACGCCGCCTGGCATATAGGTCACACGCATGGAGTCTTTTAATACTTCAGTTTCTTTAAAGCCGGATTGGATCAGCTTACAGGTCATATCAAAACCACCGCCCGGCTTTGCAGGGGCAATACATTCTGCACGTTTTGGATGACCAGGATCTTTTGAGGCATTGCCTGTACCACAGCCAACGACAGCAATACTGGTGCAAGCGACGGCTAACCATTTTAATTTCTTCATTGTTAAAATATCCTTATAACGTTGTAGTCCATTTAAAAGTTCAATTTTCTTACCTATAGCCATCATCGACCTCCATGGTCCGGTTGTGGTTTGGGTGCTTACTTGGTTTTTGAATTCGTTTTAAGTTTTGCGACACGTTCTTCGACGGCAAATTTTAGTAATGCGGCACTTCGGTAAAAGCCGTGCGCAAACTTACCAAAAGGGATCGTCAAGAAGAAAGTCATAACGGTTGCAAGATGAACAATCAGCAAGAGAGCCATTGCGGAACTATCGCGAAACGCCAATAGCGCCAGACCTGTAATGCTGATCAGCAATAAAAGGAAGATAAAACCACGGTCCATAGGTTTTTGTTTTGCATCACCATGCATCGGATGTCGTTTAATATTGAGATGTAGCAGCCCGATCGGTCCAATGATCAGACCAATACCGCCCAATGTACCCAAAATCACAGGTAAACTGGTGTAGGCATACGGTGCTTCTAAGCCTAAAAAGTAGTGATACATCGTCGCGACACTGGTTGCCATAAAGCAAAGTAAAAATCCATACATCGTAAAGTGATGGAGAACACGGCGGATTTGTGTATAACGATCATCTTCCTCATTACAGCCTTTACCATGTCCACCATCTAAATATTTTAAGGTCAGGACATTTTTTGACGCTTGTAAGATATCGGGTTGAGCAACGCCTTCTGGAATAATTTTTGAAGTTTGTTTCCAAAATTTTGCTATTCCCAAGCCCAAAAGCATAAAAGCTAAGATAAATACAGAGCCAAATAACACGGCAAGAAAGTTATGCGGAAAAATTGCATAAAAATTCCCTTGATATTGACCAAAGATATTGGTGCCATTGAGCCAAACACCCAAGAGCATCAGTAATGCAAAAAATACCGACATCGCAGAAACTAGCGGAATTCCAGTCTTTTTATAAATCGCACCAAAAGATGCAGGAACTGCAAATTCTTGATAGGTTTCTAGGCGGACTTGTGCCATGGCTTGAGGAATATTGACGCCAAATTCATGCGGAGGCGCATACTGACAGGCATGTAAACATGCGCCACAGTTGTGGCATAAATTTGCCATGTAATGAATATCGGCTTGAGTAAACTCAAGTCTTTTGGTCATTGCAGGGAAAACCGCGCAGAATGTTTCGCAGTAACGACATGCATTACAAATCTGTAAAGCCTGTTTTACTTGTTGTTCATGATCCGTGAGCTGCACAACTGGTATTAAGTTTTTAACATTTGCATTCATTCTTTAAACTCCCAGTTTAAACGCAGCTTGAGCCGCATTTTTTCCTGCAATCCAGCCAAATGTCGTTCCGATCGACATACCTACACCGGCCGTATAACCTTGCCCAAGTACATTGCCTGCCATCATTTCGCCTGCAACAAATAGATTTGGACTCGCGACATTTTCAAAGCGCACAGCGGCATCATCTTCGACTTTTAAGCCTAGATAGGTGAAAGTAATGCCTGGACGTAAAGCGTAGGCATAATATGGCGGTTGGTTTAAAGGAACAGCCCAATGTGTTTTTGCGGGCGTTAAATTTTCGGTATGGCAATTATCCAGTACCGTGTGATTAAACTCACCCGCCACACAGGCTTGGTTATAGTCCTTCACTGTTTGAACTAAAGTCGCAACATCTAGATTTAATTTTTCTGCCAATTCTTCGATCGTATCTGCCCTAGTACCTTCAAAGACTGGTGGCATAAAACGCCCAACCGATTTTGAATCAATAATTGAATACGCAATCTGACTGGGCTGTTTTGCAACTAAACGCCCCCAAATGGCATAACGTTTCGGCCAGAAATCTTCGCCTTCATCATAAAAACGTTGCGCATTTTTATTGACCACGATGCCGAGTGAAACACAGTCAATACGGGTGCAAATGCCACCATCGTAGAGAGGTGCGCGGGCATCAACTGCGACACAATGTGATTGAGATGGGTCGCCAATAATATCTGCCCCCTGATCAATCATGAACTTTAATAAATTGCCTTGGTTAAATCGTGTACCTCGGATAATGAAATGATCTGCAGGCCATTCGCCATTTTCATTTTGTCCCCACGCTTCTTTTAACCATTCGCGATTGGATTCAAATCCACCTGCAGCTAATACACATGAAGCGCCGTCAAAACGCGTGCCATCTTCAGCAATTGCAGCAATAAATGTCCCATCTTCAATAATCAGTTCATTGATTTTTGTGTTGTAGCGAATCTCGACCCCTAAATCTTTTGCACTTCTAAAATAGGCATTCACCAAAGCTTTACCACCACCCATAAAAAATGCATTGGTCCGTGCTACATGTAAGGCACCTGATAACGGTGGTTGAAAATTTACCCCATGTTGACGCATCCAATTACGGCAAGTTGCGTCGTGCGAATCACTAAACGCGCTAAATGCTCATTGGTTTTACCTGCAGTCACTTTGAGTAAGTCCTGCCAATATTCTTCTTCTGGGTAGGCATCGACTAACACATCTTGAGGTTCATCATGCATACAACGCAGGTTACGGGTATGTTGTGAATTTCCACCGCGCCATTCCTTTGGTGCTGCTTCTAACAATAAAACTGAAGCGCCAGCCTCCCTTGCTGTCAATGCTGCACATAAAGCGGCATTCCCCCCGCCAATTACAATTACATCATGCATTCGATGTCTTCCCTTTCGAATTTGATGTAATTTAAGACCAAAACTGCCTAGCGCTGTGATAGGCAACTTTTAAATAGGTGTTTAGTAAAATTAAATAGGCTAAAAATCTAATAGCTCTGCACTTGACCATAATCCTTTATTGATCAGCTGCTTAACACAAATTTTAATTGCTACTTTGGTGGCGAGACTTGCAGGAGAAAGCTCTTCTTCAGCAATACTAATAAGATAATTAATTCGATCCAGCACTGGTTCGACTACTTTGAGTAAACAAATATCTGATTTGAGATAATCAAAATGTGCACTGACAGGTTGAATAGTCGCCATATTTAAGTTGCTGACACAGTTCATGAGTAAGTGTAAACCATCAACTTCATAATTTACGTCTAGCCCCTCAACCTTTTGATCTATGAATTTACGTAAACCATGTCGTTGGCTTGGTAATACCAGAGGCAAACGATTCACGTTTTCTAAATCAATTTTTCCATTTTCAATGCAGTGTTCAAAGCCATGCTCTTTCAGTAAAGAACGATTTGCCATAAGAAACATTTGTTCTTTTAATAACGGTTGTACTGCCCAATTGGCATCGACATCTTGGGTAAAAATAATGGCAATGTCGAGCTGTCTTGAGTTGACTAAATTGGTTAAATTTCCCGAGAGACTTTCAACTAAATGAATTTTAATATCAGGATAACGCTCTGACATGAGCTGCATAAATGGTATGCCCAGAACTGACGCTATACTGGGTGAAAATCCTACACTCACATGACCCGTCAGACGAGATGAGTGCGCCGCCTCAATGGCATATTGCACATGACGTAGAGAAAGTTGAGCTTGCTTAAAAAATGCTAAACCCGCTGGTGTGGGCGTCACACCTGTAGAATTTCGCTGTAATAAACGTGTGCAAAGTTCATCTTCAAGTTTTGCAATTTGTTGACTGAGTGCCGATGTGCCAACCTCAAGTTTTTGTGCAGCTTTGCCTAAACTTCCAGATTCTACAATGGTGATGAAATATTTGAGCTGTTTAAGTTCCACTCACGCTCCTTAAGTTTTTTCAATGCATCATGTTAGTTTTAACAATATAGAAGCTAAAAAAACAGAAAAATCATTCAAAAGAAGTATTGAATATAAAAAAAATATATTTTATGTATTTCGACACTTTAAATTGTCATATTCTACCTACTCAATTCACCTTTAGTCCCTCAAAAAAATCCACTATCTTACCCGGCAAGATAGTGGATTCAGATTTAAGGAATAGGTTCTAGTAAGCCCACTGCACCAGCAGTCTAAAGAACCCTGCGACAAGCGCCAAACTCAAGACACCACCAAGCCATAGCACAATAAACCAGCCTGCTTGATTCAGTTTCATGATGATTCTCCTTAATGATAGCCATCATCGCCGACACGAACTTTGTCACGGAACACCCAATACGACAATGCGGTATAGAACAAAATAATCGGTATCAGCACCAATGCTCCAATCAAGGCGAACAATTGACTGCTTTGCGGTGCTGCTGCCTGCCAAATGGTGACGGATGGTGGGATGATATTTGGCCATAGACTGATTAAGAACCCTGTATATGCCAGCACAACTAAGACAAGTGTATAAATAAATGGCGCAAATTCCTGACGTCTTTTACAGGCACGTAAAGCCAATAATGTGAAGATCAATACTAAAATCGGCACAGGGCTAAAATAGTACAGTTGCGGCAAGCTAAACCAACGATTTGCAATCTCTGCATGTACCAATGGGGTGTAAATACTCACTGCAGCAAAAATCACAAATAAGGCGATAATCAGTTTTGGCATGAGGCTAAACATATGATTTTGAACACGTGCATCAGTTTTAAAAATCAGCCAACCACAGCCTAAGGTGGCATACAGCACCACTACAGCAATCCCAGTAAAAATTGAAAATGGGGTCAGCCAATCCAATCCGCCACCACTATAAATACCATTGGTGGTTTCAATCCCTTGGATATAAGCACCTAAAATCATACCTTGGAAGAATGATGCCAAGATCGAGCCCCAAATAAACGCTTGATCCCATAAATGTTTGGTTCGGTTCGCTTTAAAACGAAACTCAAAGGCGACTCCACGGAAAATCAGCGAGATGACCATTAAGATAATCGGCATATACAGCGCAGAGAGTACAGTCGAATACACCAATGGAAATGCCGCAAATAAGCCTGCACCACCTAAAACCATCCA
>NZ_LQXP01000056.1:0-12389 GCF_003268405.1 Acinetobacter sp. CFCC 11171
GCAAAAGCACAAAATAGGAAAACGAGAGATATTTAAAAAGAAGAAAGCTAAACAGCGCAAAAAATTTACATCAAGGTGAGCTTATATTCTTTATAGTGAAGTTCAGTCTCCAATGTATAAAAACAATAGGATGTACATATGCTCCAAGATCTCGATGAAGTCTCTATTTTAGAGATATTGCAGCAACGCTTTGAGACAAATATGCAGCGTCATCCAGAATTGCTTTGGGATGATGTTAAAAAGCAATTGATTGCACAGCCCTCAAAACTAAAAATTTTAATCGAAATGGAAAAAACAGGCGGTGAGCCAGATATTGTTATGCTGAATCGGCAATCTAATGACCTGATATTTTATGATTGCAGCTTAGAGTCACCAAAGCTTAGACGAAGCTTGTGTTATGACCGTGATGCCTTGGATAATCGGAAGGATCATCCTCCCAAAAATAACGTTATAGACATGGTTCGAGACATCGGTGCTGAGCTACTGACGGAAGAAGACTATCGAGCGATACAGCAAGTTTTTCATTTCGATTTAAAGACTTCGAGTTGGATCGTAACGCCAGCGGATATTCGGCAAAAGGGCGGGGCACTGTTTTGTGACCGACGTTATGATCATGTATTTAGCTACCATAATGGCGCACAGTCATATTATGCGTCTCGTGGATTTCGCTGTAAGCTGGTGATTGCTTAATCTCAGTGCTATCAAGGTATTTAAAACAATCTAGAGTGTTCAAACGAACTTTTCTAAAGATATATTTTCGTTTGTTTTTTAGACATTTAAAATTTTTCTAAACTAAAGATAGAAATAAATGATGGTGTGTCGTTCTGAAGTTGAATGAAAGAATAGAAGAATTAGACCTAAAAACAAGGACATTATTATTTAAAAAAAGAAGTTAAATAATCATATATTGATAATGTTTAATAATTAAACTAAAGCATGAAAAATAACACAATTAACATGTACTTATAAGAGACTAGATTTATTAAACATACGTCTAATATCCCTAGAAAACACTGTTCCGTATATTCCGTGGCTGTTGAATTTTACTTAAAAATTCAATGAATGTTATGGACAAGTACTCATGGGAGATGAGAACGATGACAACGGAAAAAATAGACATAAATTCTGTAGTCGATAAGGCTAAATTTACCCCGTTCCACTTCAATGTAGTGGCTTGGTGCTTATTGATTATTTTATTTGATGGCTACGATTTAGCGATTAATGGCGTGGTTTTACCATTATTGATGCAAGACTGGGGCTTAAGTGCAATGCAAGCGGGGATGCTTGCTAGTACTGCGCTCGCAGGCATGATGTTTGGTGCCATGTTCTTTGGTTCTTTAGCAGATAAGATTGGCCGTAAAAAAGTCATCATGATCTGTATCGTTTTATTTAGTGGTTTGACCTTTGCTGGTGGTTTTGCGTCGAATCCAACAGAATTTGGTATTTTGCGTTTCTTGGCTGGTTTAGGGATTGGCGGTGTAATGCCTAACCTTGTGGCTTTAACGTCGGAATACGCGCCGCAGAAGATGCGTAGCACACTAGTAACGACGATGTTTAGTGGTTATGCAGTCGGTGGTGTGATGGCGGCACTTTTAGGTTCATGGTTCACCCCTGACTTTGGTTGGCAAATCATGTTCTTTATTGCAGGTATTCCACTTTTCCTTTTACCAGTGATTTGGAAATTCTTACCTGAATCTTTGGCATTTATGGTGAAAGAAAACAAACAGGAAAAAGCTCGCAGTATCGTGAAGCGCTTAGCGCCTGAAGTGAAAGTAACCGAAAATACAGTGTTCACTTTACCGCAGGAAAGCGTGCCTGAAGCTGCTAACGTGGTGAGTTTGTTCCGCCGTGGTCGTGCCGTAAATACATTGCTGTTTTGGGTGGCGTTCTTTACGTGCCTATTGACCATGTATGCGCTAAGCAGCTGGTTACCAAAACTG
This sequence comes from Acinetobacter sp. CFCC 11171, assembly GCF_003268405.1. NCBI lineage: Bacteria > Pseudomonadati > Pseudomonadota > Gammaproteobacteria > Moraxellales > Moraxellaceae > Acinetobacter > Acinetobacter sp. CFCC 11171. The sequence goes on from NZ_LQXP01000056.1 coordinate 1,941, forward strand.
ATGATGGCAGCCGGTTATTCTATGGATAACAGCTTAATGTTCATGATGGTCATGAACGTGGGCGCAGTTGTGGGTATTGTTGGCGGTGGTATTTTGGCTGACCGTTTCCACTTAAAACCTGTGTTGATGGTTTTGGGTATGATGGGCGCGATTGTGATGAGCTTGATGGGCTTCCAATCGAATCAGTTCTTACTATACATCTTGGTGTTCTTGGCAGGTGCTGCGTCTATTGGTTCGCAAATGCTGCTTTACAGCTATGTAGCGCAGTATTACCCACTTGCTGTACGTTCGACAGGTATTGGTTGGTCTTCTGCGATCGGTCGTATGGGCGCGATTGTAGGGCCGATTCTGATTGGTGGTTTGCTTGGTATGAACTTACCTGCGCATTTCAACTTTATGGCGGTGGGTTTACCTGTACTGATTACTGCGATCGCGGTTGCATTGATCATGCATGAAAACGACAGTGATAAAATTGATGTTAAAGAGGCAACTACAGCGAAAGCATAAGTTGTGATTCTTTAAAAAGAAAAGCCTCCGAAAGGGGGCTTTTTTATTTAATTTTTAGTATGTTATATGAATATTAATTTATAAAATGGTTAAAAAATGAAAGGAATTTTTACTAATACTAATTCTAAAAAAGATTTTTTTAGAGCTGGATTCATGAATAGTATTGAAGATGGAATGGAGGTCTATATTGCATCAGCATTCTTTACTGAATTTGATGTGATTGATGAGTTAATTCAAAGAAATTGCCGTATTAGAATAGTTGTTAGGTTAGGGTTTCCAACATCACCTATTGCTTTAAAACATCTTTTAAATAACAGCAAAAATATCGAAGCTAGATTTTATACTAATCCATCTTTTCACCCTAAATTATATATTTTAGGAGATAAAATAATTTTTGTAGGATCTGCAAATTTAACCAAAAGCGCTTTACTTACAAATCAGGAAATTATGATTGGGCTTCTATCTGATGATTCAAGATATGAGGAACTTATTATGCTATTTTCTGAATATTGGGATGCAGCCAAAGTCTTAACTTATGAAGAAGTTGAAAAATATGAAAAAATTTATAAAACATTTAAATCGACTTTAGATAGTGTTAATGATTTTGACTATGAAGTTGAACAAGTTTTAGGTGATGTGAATTTTCCTAACATCGAAAGATATGTACCAAGACAAAAAAAAATCTGAGCTTTTTTTAGATAGTTTTTTAAAGTCGTATCAAGAATCGGTATCTGCATTCAATTTAATAGAACAAGTTTATAAGAGAAAAAGTCGAAAAATTGATTTGAATTTAATACCATTGAGGTTAGAAATTGATTCTTTTTTTAGTTTTGTTCGCGATCGGCATGCAATAAATGACATTTGGAAAGAACAAAAAATAGGTTGGGATACAAATAAAGAGGCGTTATTAAATCGCTTGATTGATGAGTGGATGAATACTAATTGGCCACATTTTGAAGATACAATTGTCCATTATAATTATCCATTAATTAATAAAATATTAGGTAGTAAGGCCGCTATAGAACTAGCTAAACCCGAACAAATAGTAGATGCTCTTTGCGTTGCACATTCATTCTATGATCGTCTAAGATTTTATAAAGGAGGTTTAAATACACTTAAACAAGAGTTTTTAAGAAATAATGATATATCTAGAATAAAGAAAACATTAATATATTTATTACATGATGAAAGTGTATCTTTGCCGAAACGTATAGCAGACTGTATTTTTGACCCTAAATATAAATTGAATGAATTTGGACAATCAAATATTCAGGAATTAGTTGGTTGGGTAAATAGTGAAGGCAAACCTGTTATTAATGGACGGACAACAAAGGTTTTACGATATTTTGGATTTAATGTAAGGCAAATTAGCTGAACAGAAATTAATGGATACAAAATGAAACTCAACTCATTCTCCCCAATCCCTGAAGAAGATGATGAACTGCATTTGCCTGAACTGGTGTACTGGGCATCTTTAGGTGAACTCGCAGAAGTCGAAAAATCTTTGGCGAATGGCACAGATGTAAACACTGCCGATGAAGAAGGCTATAGCGCACTGCATGCAGCAGCAGAGAATGGCTATTTAGACGTCGTAAAGCTTTTGGTAGGTAAAGGTGCAGACGTACAGCACAAAACCCAATACACAGCATTAGAGCTCGCAGAAATGGCAGGCAACGAGGATGTAGTGGCATACTTAAAAAATATGTAAGCCATATATCCTATAACTTAGATTTATAAAATACCCGCATGCAATATGCGGGTATTTTCCATTTGTATTATTGTTGCTGTTGCTGTTGCTGTTGCTGTTGCTGTTGCTGTTGCTCAAGCTCCTGCTGAATTGCTTGATTAAACGCAGGCAAGTCATCTGGACAGCGAGAAGTAATGAGCACCCAACCGCCCGTATTACAGCGGTGCACCTGCTCATCGACCCAATGTGCACCCGCATTTTCCAAATCCAAACGAATGCTTTTATAAGACGTCAGAGTTTTATCACGAATTCTTTCAGCATTAATGAGCGCCCAAGGACCATGACAAATTGCAGCAATAGGTTTTTGATGGTCAGCAAAGTTTTGAATAAGTCGCAGTGCATTTTCATCGATCCGTAGATGATCTGCATTGACAGTTCCGCCTGGAATTACTAAGACATCATAGTCTTCAGCATTTACGCTGCTCAATTGGGCATTGGGTTGAACTTCAGCTTCGACCTTTTTGTCGGCTTTTACTGTTTGGACAACCGCATGTTTAATAGCGGCATGAATGGCTTCAATTCCCTTTTCATTTAAATAATTTAATGGTTGGATCAGCTCGTCATGTTCAACACCGACATTTGACGTTATCACTAAAGCTTTTAAAGTCATGATTGACTCCTTGCAATGAGGATTGTCTACCACGCTAACAAGCTGACGGATTTGGGTATGTAATAATTTCGCAGGAAACTGTAAGAAGTTTTGACAGAGATGTTATGCGAAGGTTCTAGATTAGAGCGAACTTTTAAAAATCAGCTAGAAAAAGAAAACCCCGACGTCCTGATCTGACCCCCAAAAGTTAGACAGTAAGTTAGGCAATTTCTAAGAACTGATTTCTGTATTCTACAGGGGTCAGTCCTTTTAATTTAACCTTGATTCGCTCATGGTTATAATAGTGAATATATTCTTTCACTTTTTGCTCCAATTCATCAACTGATTTAAATTCTTCTCCATAGAAACATTCAGATTTAAGTATTCCAAAGAAACTCTCCATAGCAGCATTATCTAAACAATTCCCCTTACGTGACATACTTTGGGTGAGCCCTCGTTCTGCTAATTGTTTCTGGTAAAATCTCATTTGATATTGCCAACCTTGATCAGAATGGATCATTGGCTTCTCATTTATATTGAGTGTCTCTATAGCTTCTTTAAGCATATCTTTGACCAGTCCAAATACTGGTCTACGTTCCATTTGAAATGCAATGATTTCACCGTTAAACAGGTCCATGACGGGAGATAAGTAAAGCTTGTCCCCCCGAATATTAAATTCAGTCACATCAGTAACCCATTTTTGATTAGGTCGCTCAGCCTTGAATTGACGCTGCAATACATTGTTTGCAATTTTACCCACTTGCCCTTTATACGAACGGTATTTCACAACCCTAATACGTGATTTAAGCTTCATAGATATCATCAATCGCTGTACACACTTATGGTTCACGATCAAGCCTGTATTTCTCAATGCAAGCGTAATTCTGCGATACCCATAACGCCCTTTATGCTGATGATAGATCACTTTGATTTGCTGTTTTAAATCACTGTATTTATCATTGAGTTTTGATGACTTCTGATGATAGAAATAGGTACTACGCGCCATCTTAGCTGCACATAGCACATGCTTTAGTGGGTAGTTTTGCCTTAATTCAGATATGAATCTTGCAGCTGTTGCTGTTCGACTTTTTCCTGTTCTTTCTGCTTCCGAATCAAGGCTCTCCGCTTTTTTAGGAAAGCAACTTCAGCACGTAGATATGCCAACTCCTCAAGCAGTTCCTCATGGGTTTTATCCTGATCTGCTTTAATTGTCTTAGCTTTGGGCATCTTAGGCTTCGGCATACTGTTAAGTTTTCCTCTAGGCTTTGGTTGCAAACCCTCTATGCCATTTTCTTTATATTGTTTCAACCAATCTCTTAACGTGCTTGTTTCATTAATATCAAAGCGTTGCATAGCTTCTCTTAATGAAATGCCTTCTTCATGTATTACTTTGACAACTTGATACTTAAACTCAACCGTAAAAGTTGTTTTAGATCTTCTACGTTCTAAGCCTACCAGACCATAAAGTTTAAATGCTTTACTCCACTTTTGAACATCTGATCTATGAACATTAAAAAGTTGACCTGTCACAGAGTCACCATGACCAGACAAGTAATGTTCAACAACTTTTAATTTGAATTCTTGAGAATATTTAGCCATTAAAAAGCACCCTTCAAATTCGACTAAGAGTGTCCAACTTTCGGGGTGCAGATTATCCTGTCGGGGTTTTCTTCGTATTTCGTGTTCTAGATACAACTCCTTGTTATATCTCACGTCCTGATGCAGAAACTTATTGTTATTGTTTTATGTTTCGGAAACTTCCTGTCTCCTGATAATTGTAGATTAGGCCTGTTTCTGAAACTTGGAAAGCCGCAATTTTCTGCATGTCATGTAAGCCAAAACGTACAAAATTATTCTGTTACCTTTCCAAAGAAAAATCATCTGATTAATTGATTAGAATCAAATGATTATAAAAGGGAAGGGAACAGTAAATGAAACAATGCATAAAATATTTTCGAACGCCTAGCCTCATCGTTGGCATCCTGATGACCGCCGCATGCCATGCAGAAAACACTGCATCTACAGCACAAGAGCGAACACCAAGCCAAACTCAAAATTCGGCACAAATCCAGCAAGAACAGCGCTTTAAAATACAAAAAATCGCTCAATTTAATGAACCTTGGGCCATCCAGCCACTTACAGACGGCCGTTTATTGCTGACTGAAAGAAAAGGTCAACTGATCATCTTTAATCCGCAAAACCAGCAAAAAATACAGGTGAAAAACCTTCCCAAAGTTGCCTATGGTGGACAAGGAGGATTAGGCGATATTGCACTTGATCCACAATTTGAAAAAAATCATCAAATATACCTGAGCTATGCAGAAGCAGGACAGGGCGGTTTTGGCGCTGTCATCGAAAAAGCCACATTAAACCTCAATGAAGCTGCGCCAAGTTTAAAACAGCGAAAAATCATTTGGAGGCAAATTCCAAAAGTAGAAGGTCAAGGCCATTATTCACACCGAATGCAGTTTGGAGCAGATGGAAAATTATGGGTGAGTTCGGGCGAACGTCAGAAGTTTGATCCTGCACAAGATCTGCAGTCAAATTTGGGTAAAGTGCTGCGCTTAAATAGTGATGGAACGCCTGCTGCAGATAATCCATTTCAGACCCAAGGCGAGGTTGCCAAGCAAGTGTGGAGCTTCGGGCACCGTAACCCTTTAGGCATGGCATTTGATGCAAAACAGCAACTTTGGGTGGCCGAAATGGGCCCGAAAGGCGGTGATGAGTTAAATCTGGTGCAGCGTGCGAAAAACTATGGCTATCCACATGTGTCGAATGGTGATCATTATGATGATCAACCGATTCCGGATCATCATACGCGGCCTGAATTTGAAGCGCCTGCCATCAGTTGGACACCCGTGATTTCACCATCGAGTTTGATGTTTTACCAAGGGCAAAAGTTCCCCTTGTGGAAAAATAAAGCGCTGATTGGCGGATTGTCGTCTCAAGTAATCGTGATTGTGGACACAGCACATCAACCGGCAACAGAAATCCAGCGCATCGACATGAAACAGCGGATCCGTGGCTTGATTGAAGCCAAAGATGGCGCCATTTGGGGGATTGAAGACGGTGAAAAAGCATGGTTATTCAAAATTGAGCCAAAATAGCGGCTAAAAAATAAACAAAAAATTCAAAAAATAAAAAAAAAGCCCCTACGGGGCTTCTCACATACATGCCTGCACGAATTTTAAATCAGTCAGCTAAGCCGCATAGTGCTCATCGGCATTAAAGGCATTGGCTTGAATTTGAATCAACTTACGATTTCCTTGTTCTCCATTCATCCGCCAATGCGCAATTTTAATATTATCAACGATCGCAACATCACCTTTATGCCACTGCAAAAGCAGGGCATCTTTATACATTGCATCAAAAAATTGCTGCTTTTCCGCATCGCTCCATTCAATTTGTTGACCTTTTGGCGTGTAAATTTCCCAAGTCAGCTGCATGCCGTCCGCCGTCGAATCGATTTCAATCTCCCCTCGATTTTCAAAGCAATTTTTGGCCGCCTGATGGGCAAATGGATTGGTATTATTGGCAAAAGCCCACGGCTGAATGACATGCTTTTTTGTATCGGGGTGATGAATCACCAGTGGCGAACGCTGTAAGGTCAGTTTGGCTTTTTTATCTTGTCGAATCTCTAAACTAAACGGGCTCTTTTTCAGCAATAACCGATCAAATAATCCCACCTCGCGCGCCGAGACATAAGAAAAATGGTTCCATGCGCCGAGATATTTTTCCTGTAGATGTTTCGGAAAATTCTCCCAAATTTGCTCTAAGTTATTAAATCCTGTTTCTGCTAAATACGTCGAAGGTTCCTGACAAAATAAGGCGATATAACGCGAGCGTTCTGAGCGCACGCCGCCTTCAACATGCGGGCCTTGTACCGAGTTTTCGACTGGACCCAATTGCACTGTGTTGCGGTCGATATAACGACGGTAGTCGCCAGCGCCAAGCAATTTCTCGCTGTATTTTCGCATCCAAGATGCAACCCAGCTGGGCATATTGGGGTTAAATGCATTCCATGGCGTAAACTGAAAATATTGTTCAATCAGTTGGTTAAATTGTTCGGGTTGCTCGATGTTAAAACCACGGAACAGCAAGATGCCATTTTCATGGATTTGTTGTAAAAGCTCTTGTCGATGCGCGCCAATATATTGTGCAAGATCTTGCGGGCTATTGTGTTCTGGAGCGGCATGAAAAATGCGGGTAAAACTATTCAGTTGTTGCTGTTGCAATTGCATAGGTCATTCTCTAATTTTTTAATTCAATTTTTATTGTTGTCGCCTAATCCCTAAGCGCTGACAGTTCGAGCTGCTGAACTCGCAGCCGTTATTCTGTCTAAAATCTTTGCCGATTATAAGTACAGTTTTACTGTTGCGATGTAAGTATTGTTGATAAATTGCGATTTTTCGACGAATAGAGTGCGATCGTTGAATGAATGACGACATGAAAAAAGCCCTCGACATCCTATCGAGGGCTTTTTAGATTCATTCTAAAGATATGACTCCTGTCATACCGATCAGCGTTCCTGCTGCATGTGCTGTAGGTAAATGCCTACAGCAGAACGCCGCTAAATCCTGTTAGTGTAGTGATTTAAATAAAAACAATGAGTTTCGCGCATGCCTGCAACACAAATAGATATACGTATGCAATACAGCATAGAACAAGAACAACAGCTGATAAATGCTGTCTTTGATGCCTTACAACAGAGTTTTCAGCTGCCTCGATATGACCGCAATATACGTTTGCAAGTGCATGCCCCACATCGGTTTCAGGTGTTTGATCATTTGACGCAGCCTGAGCGTTTTACACATATCACCATCGATTGTTTTGCGGGACGAACCTTAGCAACCAAGCGTAAGTTATATCAAATGCTGGTGCAAAATTTGGTGGAATTTGGCATTCCAGCCGACCATATCATCATTACCTTACGCGAAAGCCCTCTAGAAAATTGGGGGATACGAGGTGGTCAAGCCGCTTGTGATGTCGATTTAGGTTTTCAGGTGGATGTTTAGTCTGTGCAAATACATGTATTGTTGCTTTCACGGAGCCTAAACGAAAAAAGCCCCGACATCCTGTCGGGGGCTTTTTCGGATTCATTCTAGCGGTATAACTCCTGTCCTACCGTTAAGCTTCCTGCTCATTGTCTTATCATTGTTGTTTTATGTTCAGTGACATCCTGTCGCTGTATGACCTTAATATAAAAGTAATCCAATAACGTGAATAGTGTCTATTATCCGCATCTGATGTAAGCCAAAACGTACAACACCTAAATTATCATTCTGTCCGTCGCGTCAATGTATTGCACAGCATCTAGGCTATCGACCGATAGAACTATTGATCCAAATCGATCTAAACCGCTTTTAAAAAAGCAGGAAGCTGGTTTTGATGTGATTAAAATCTTCATCAGCGGTGTTACATATTTTTGCGATTAATTGGTTGAATGGTGAACTAATTTATCAGACATTAAAAATTCATAATGAAAAATATACAGGGAATAAGATCGATGCTAAGAACACTTACACAACAACGGACGACAACAAAACTTCATTTCGCATTAGGCTGCGTTATTGCGCTTAGTGCTTCAGCAAGTTGGGCAGCATCACCGCAAGAGATTAAGAAAATTGCGGAAAGTCAAAAGCACGGTTATTTAGAGACCTTGAAAACCTTGGTCAATATTGAATCTGGTAGTAAAGATATTGAGGGATTGAATCAGATTGCCAAGGTGGTCGCAGAGCAATTAAAAGCCACAGGGGCAGAGGTGAATGTGATTCAGCCCAAAGACATCATGAAACTCGATGGTGCGCCAGATCAGACAGGGCCGATTGTAAAAGCGGTACTGAAAGGCAAAGGTAAAACGAACATTATGTTGTTGGCGCATAACGATACGGTGTATCAAAAGGGCCAATTACAAGGTCAACCGTTTCGTATAGACGGTAATAAAGCCTATGGTTTAGGTATTTTGGACGACAAGCAAGGTGTTGCTGCAGTGATTCATGTCTTGGATATGCTGAAACAGCTGAAGTACCAAGATTACGGCACCATTACGGTGTTAATTAATTCAGATGAAGAAATCAGTTCACCCGGCTCGCGCCAATTGATTATGGATACCGCTCAAAATCAGGACGTTGTCCTGTCCTTTGAAACCGGTGGTATAGACGGAAGCTTGATGTTAGCCACCAGTGGGATTGGTGCGGCTTATTTAGATATTAAAGGGCGGGGTTCGCATGCGGGGGTAAAACCTGAAGCAGGAGTCAATGCCTTGACAGAACTGGCTTTTCAGATTCAACAATTGGAAAATCTATCCAATCCGAAAACGGGTTTAAAGCTGAATTGGACCGTTGCGACGGCTGGAAAAACCCGAAATGTGATTCCTGACCATGCGACAGCGCAGGCAGATGCTCGTTCCTTAAAACCACAAGATTTTGCTGAGTTGGAAAAAACTTTGAAGCAAAAAGTCAAAACCAAAAAATTGGCGGAAAGTCAGGTCGAGGTCAAATTTGAAGTCCGTCGACCACCTTTAGAAGCCAGTCCACAAGCCAAAAAATTAGCCGCGACAGCCCAGCAGATTTACACAAACGAATTAAAGCTGCCGATGAAAGTTGAAACGACCGCTTGGGGTGGTGGTACTGATGCCGCTTTTGCTGGAGTTACTTCGAAAGCCGCGATCATTGAAGGAATCGGTATGTCTGGAGATGGATTACATTCAGATAAAGCAGAATATATTTTGACGGATTCTATCGTGCCGCGTTTGTACTTGGTGACGCGTTTAATTGTTGAAAGTTCTAAAAAGTAATCGTATCCGATTGGATGAGATCTAATGAGTCATTGCCCTGAGTTTGGTTGTGGCTCATGTTAGAGCTATTCTTATGTAGCATTTGAAATGAAAAAAGCCCCGACATCCTGTCGAGGCTTTTTCAGATTCATTCTAGCGGTATAACTCCTGTCCTACCGTAAGCTTCCTGCTTAGTCTTATCATTGTTGTTTTATGTTCAGTGACGTCCTGTCTCTGTACGCTTTAACTTTATCGTGGATGATGCATGGCGTATAGCTGCTATCTGCCGAAAATAATGTAATCCTGAACTTACAAAAGGCGGCATCTATCACGCGAACGGCAAGAATTAAGCACTCACATATTGCAGTAATTTTTTGAAAATCGCTTTAACCGCTTTGTTGTCAAATTCATTCGGTTCGAATTTATCTGCTTGATTACGCGTGAAAATGTCACGAATTTCAACCACAGCATTACTGTCGATTAAGCCCAATTGGGTTGCCACTTGGCGAATTTGATCAATCGAACGTGAACCATTGGTGCCACCATAGCTAACGTATGCCGCAGGTTTTCCGCCCCATTCTTTACCGAGGTAATCCAACGCATTTTTGAGTGCAGGGCTGTAGCCGTGGTTGTATTCAGGGCTAATGAAAATAAATGCGTCGCCTTGCGCGATTTTATCAAATGGAGCGTAAAACTCTGTCCTTCAGGTCAGAGATATAAGCGACACGACATGAAGTGTCGTTTGATTTAACTAAGGACTATTTTCCTTGAGTTTTGATTGTTAATATAAGTACATGAAAACCCTTAAATTACGTATAAAAGACAAACATC
>NZ_LQXP01000057.1:0-11483 GCF_003268405.1 Acinetobacter sp. CFCC 11171
CAATAAAAAAACCTGGGCACCAACCCAGGTCTAAAATTTAAAAAACAGATAAATATCAGTGCAATAAACTCATTTTTCTAATTTCGCATAACGTGTATTATGTTAATTTTAGACCTTCTAAATAATTAAATTTGTAAGACTTAGAAAACGCATTCAATAGAGCTTGAATCGATCCGGTTGCAATATCAGTATCAATTGCAATTCCCCAAAATGTATTTCCTTTATAGTCTATACAACGCATATAACTAATAGACCGGCTACCACTATGCTTACCCAAAGTATGTTCTGAATATTCAGCGATAGTCATTTTAAAAGGCCATTTCATATTTAAAGCATTGACTGATGCAGATAACAACCCATTTCCACAGCCTACAAGATTGATAATCTCACCTTTTAACTCAATAGATATTTTAACTTCATAAACATCATCTTTTTTACTTGATTGATAATGTGCAAGTTTAAAATTACTTTCATTAGAGCTGATTCCATATTCTTTTCTAAATACTGTCCAAATTTCAGCATGAGATAACTCTTTTTTATTGTTATCTGTCACCTTTTGCACGATTTGGCTAAAATCTTTTTGTAAGTTTAGGGGTAAATCTATGCCATGATTTTGCTGCAATATCCAAGCGGCACCACTTTTACCAGATTGACTATTTACACGAATTACAGCCTCATAACTGCATCCTAAATCAGCTGGATCTATAGGCAGATATGGAACTTCCCAAAATGAATGATCTTGAGTATTTCTTGCTTTAAAACCTTTTTTAATTGCATCCTGATGACTACCTGAAAAAGCTGTAAATACTAATTCGCCTACATAAGGATGCCGTGGGTGAATCGGAAGTTCATTACATTCTTTCACGATCTCTGCCACTTTCTTGATGTCAGAAAAATCAAGTTCAGGATAAATGCCTTGTGTGTACATATTCAAAGCAATATTCACAAGATCAACGTTTCCTGTACGTTCACCATTACCAAATAAACAGCCCTCAACACGGTCTGCACCTGCAAGCAATGCTAATTCAGCAGTTGCAACGCCTGTCCCCCTATCATTATGGGGGTGCACACTGATACAAACCTGTTCTCGTTTAGTGAAATTTTTACAAAAATATTCAATCTGATCAGCAAAAATGTTTGGTGTACTTACTTCAACGGTAGTGGGCAAATTAATAATCATTGGATTATTAGGACTTGGAGCCCAAACTTCAGCTACGGCTTCACAAATTTCTAACGCAAACTCAATTTCGGTAAAGCAAAAAGTCTCCGGAGAATATTCATAAGTCCATTTGGTTTCTGGATATTGCTCACATAGAGATTTCACCTGTTTTGTTGAAGCAACAGCTAGTTCAATAACTTCCTGTTTAGACTTTTGAAAGACAATTCTGCGGAATACTTCTGCCGTGGCATTGTAAACATGAACAATCGCTTGCTTTGCTCCCATCAGGGACTCAAAGGTTCTTTCAATTAGGTCTGGTCGGGCTTGAGTCATAACCTGGATACAAACATCATTTGGAATCTGATCATGTTCGATTAGGTAACGAACAAAATTAAAATCAGTTTCCGATGCCGCAGGGAACGCAACCTCAATTTGTTTGAATCCACATTCAACAAGCATTTGGAAAAATTTAAGTTTCCTATCGTGATCCATAGGATTGGCCAATGCCTGATTACCGTCTCTTAAATCAGTAGAACACCAAACAGGAGGGTGAGTAATTTTTTTACTTGGCCATGTTCTATCAGTAAAATCAAAAAAATCGAATGGACGATATTTGTTTTGAGGATGAGTTAACATGATGTGCTCCTATGACTTTAATCACATCATCATGAATCATTATTTCTTGTCTTTCTTTCGATTCAAAGACAAATACTATTGAGAAAAAGACATTATTTATATCGATTTTCTCTTTATATATTCAGTGGGTGTCATTCCCATTTGTCTTTTAAACATGTAGGAAAAAGCACTAGGACTTTCATATCCTAAATCTAAAGCAATATTTAATATCGGCTTTCTCATTTCCAAATCAGTTAAGGCTTGCAGTAATTTTGCTTGCTTCAGCCATACACTAAAATTCATATTGAGTTCTTTCTGGAAAAGCCTTGAAAGTGTTTTAGAGTTTAAAGCATGCTGTTCGGCAACCATCTCTAAGTGGTTGGTTGCGGAGAGATCTGCTTTGATGTTTTCACAAATTTCTTTGAGTATCTCTGACTTTGCTTCCGGCAACCGAAATGGAATTTCTTCTAAAAAGCGTAACTCATCTAATATGAGTTCCAGAAGCCGTTCGTTTCTAGTGTGAGGTAAAATTTCTTCTTTTATCTGTACAGCCTGATTAATAAGTTCTGAAAGAAGTTTTGGAATACCAACAACACTACATTGCGTATTGAAATCAGCACGGGCAAAGGGATCAACAAATATTCCTCGAGCCTCAACATTACCAAATATCTTGATTGAATGTCTTTTGTTTTCAGGTATCCAAATACCTTTAGATGGAGGGATGACCCATATTCCTTCTGATGTTCGAACATGAATGACTCCAGAAAGAGTATGTAGTAACTGGATTCTGTCATGTTGATGAGTGCCTTCTACATACCCATCAGTATACGACTGTGCATAAGCATAAACGGGATAATTAAGCTGACCATGAGAATAATGCACTATGAATATCTCTTAAGCTTGAAGAACTATTTTATATGATTGATAAAGAATAAATCATTAAAAGTAATTCCCATTTAACATAATGGGCATTATACGAAATGCCATTTTAAATAGTGTTATATTTCAAAAAGTTATGCTATAAGAAATCGGGGACGCAAACCCGAAAAGCCGACTTGGAAACAAGTCGGCTTTTTTATGCGCAGTTTTGATATATTCTGCCAATAAAATTGATCAATATTTAATCAAATTGTCATTTTTCTCTGGCTTATCAATGCGCCCCATCCCGAAACTATCCCCAATTTCTGCGGACAACTCTTGGGATAAAAATTCACCAATTTTGTACGCTTTGGCTCACACCAATTCCGGCCCTTTGCGCCTATACGATCTGGCTACAATTTCCTATGATGGATTCATCAGGAACAGGAAGTTCCGCACAATAATAAAAATACAGATACGCACAAGGACAGTAAGGTACGACAGGAGTTATACCAAGCGAACCCATACGAAAAAGCCCGACATCTTGTCGGGCTTTTTTATTGCCTGCATTTAAGATCTAATCAGTCTTAGCCAATTCATTTTGGTTGATAAGTTTAATCAGCGCATTTTGAACAAACTCATCAAGTTCAATCCCTTTTTCTTTTATGATGGTTTCTATCTTTGCTAGCGTTTCACTTTCTAATTCGAACTCGATTTCTGCTGATGTTTCCATGAGTAAATCATAGTTATTTTCGACCATCTTTTTAAAGGTTTCTTCTAGATCTTTTGTTGATGGAATATTGAAAGATAAGCGTAATGAGCTATTGATAATTTCAACATGGGTATACCCTAAATATTCAGTACTTTTTCCTACAAATCCTAAGTGCTTCATAAAAAACCTTCAATAAATATAGTAAAGAGCTGTCTAAATTAAGCCAGACTCTCTTTTACAAATTTTAGATCAGCAATAAATAACCGAATAACGCCCATTATGTTAATTTTAGAAAGTCTTCAAGCTCACCTTAAAGAATTAACCTACTAGAGGATGCTCTTTCATTAAATTCTGTATGTCATTTGGGTCATAACAACCACATAAGCCTAGAAGCACTACGTCTGATATCTCATCAATACAACAACCTGAAACGATTTGCATACGTTGATTTTTGTCATATCCAAAAACTGTATATGTCAAATCTTCATCATCAAAATGATCTTTACAGATTGAACAGCAATCAGGGTATTTCTTCAAAACCTTATCAATATCTTTTTGCTGAGTAACAGTAACGCTCATATAACAACTCAAATAACTTTTCTTGGCCATAATTTTACATCTATATTTTTCTGAATATCCTTTTATTTAGCATGATGGGCATTATTCGGAATGAGAGCGGACAACTCTCGTTTTTTGTTATGGAAACTGCTAAAATACAAGTACGCCATTGACGTACAAAGAGTCCATGTTATTTATTGAAACCAGCATCTTTACCAAGCAAATTAAAGACCTTGTATCTGATGAGGAATATCGTCAACTTCAGGAAGATCTTTTGGTACAGCCTGATAGAGGTGATCTAATCAAGAATGGCGGTGGTATTCGCAAAGTACGTTGTGCTCAAGGTAACAAAGGAAAAAGTGGTGGCATTCGGGTGATTTATTATTGGGTCACCGAGGATGATCAGATATTTTTCTTAGTGGCTTATCCAAAATCAGTGAAAGATAATTTAACAGATAAGGAAACAGCCATTCTGCGCCAACTCGTGAAGGAGCAATTTCATGGATAACAACTTATTTGATGACTTGGTTGCTTCAATCAAAGAAGCTGGAGCTATCAAACGTAAAGAAGTTAAAGCAAGTCGAGTTACAGAACTCGAACTACCAGATATTAAAGAAGTACGTGAAAAAACAGGCTTGAGCCAAAATGAGTTTGCTGCACGTCTGCATATTAGTCCTCGTACCCTGCAAAATTGGGAACAGGGACGACGCTATCCAACTGGACCAGCAGCTACATTGATTCGAATTTTAGATGCTCATCCAAGTCTTATTTAAAAAATTACTTAAAAAATGGGAGCTTAAGGCTCCCATTTTTAGATTCGTATAACGTGTATTATGTTAAATAGAGCTTCATCTGTGTTGCTCTCATAAAAGCTTAGCTAAAATACCAAAACCAGAAAGCGACCAACACGCCTAGTGAAAGGACTGAAGCAAACAGGGTGAACCATGAATGTGATTGTGTCCCCCAAAACATACGCTTTGCTAGCCATTTTTTAAGTAGAACACTATTCAGTGTCAGTGCTGTCAAGTGTAGTAATACAGTAGCTAAAAACAGATTTGCGAATAGTTCATGCACTTCTTTTAAACTGTGGCTATGCGTATAGTCTGTTAAAAAGCCTGCCAGTACAGTTAAGGGCATCAGGCAAAAAGCACCCAGTATGCTCAGCTGAAACAGGCTGGAACTGGCTGCTTTTAAAAATGCTGGGGAAAGCCATTGCTGCGGTTGCGCCCAATAGCGCTGCACAAATGGCTTGATCACATTAAATCGACGGCTCGCCCCTGAAGGCTGAGTATGAGCAAATCGAGAAGCAAGAAACTGCCATAAAATTCTTAATATCAGGCTAATACCAAGTGTATAGCCAAACGCCATATGCACTTGATGCCATTCTTCTGCATCCCCCGTGAGATAAGCCCCAGTAAAGCTCAAAATAATGACGATATGCAGAAATCGAATCAGTAAATCTGTAGAAGATGTTGCTGTGTTCTGAGCCATAAAAAACCTTTGTTGACTGTATTTTAGTTGCAGAATAGCGGCTCAAGCTGAGGTGAATATTAAAGAATACAGTCAAAAAAAATGGCGCTCATTAGAGCGCAATTTTAAAATTGGAAGATCATGTGAATATTAATTTTGTCTACAATTAGCTTAATACGGATTATACGAAGCCTGAACATTGGAGTCGGTTTTTTTAATACGTATAACACCCATTATTAAACAAGGTTATTTTAAATGTAATGGATATGCATCAGTAGTGACTTATATTCTCTATTGTCTAGCTCAATTAAGGTTTACAGATAAAATATTTACTATAATCATTCTGATAACAGCAAGGGACTATATTGTGCGCCATTCTTATCATATCGAAAAACATTATATTGAACGGTCAGGGTGGCTACGTGCGGCTGTACTAGGGGCTAATGATGGGATTATTTCTGTAACAAGCCTAGTAGTCGGAATAGCAGCCAGTGGTGCTTCTTCTCAAACATTATTAGTAACATGTGTTGCGGGATTAATTTCTGGGGCGGCTTCAATGGCTGCAGGTGAATATATTTCCGTTAAATCACAACAAGATATTGAAAAAAATGATCTGAAAATGGAGGCACGTGAGTTAAAACTCCATCCTGAACATGAACTGCAGGAACTAAAAAATATTTATATACAACGTGGTTTAGAACCAACTTTAGCTGAAGATGTCGCTAAACAACTAACTATGCATAATTCTTTAGATGCACATGCTCGTGATGAAATTGGCATTTCAGTTCATACCTCTGCCAAGCCATTTCTAGCGGCATCTTCTTCAGCCCTCGCATTTTCTGTAGGTTCATTATTTCCTTTAATTTCAATGATGCTTCTGCCTGAACAATATTTAGATAAAGGTGTCATGCTGATTGGAGTTTTAACTCTCGGAATTATGGGAGCATTGGCGAGTTATGCTGGCGGTGTAAGTATCTGGAGAGGTTCTGTTCGGGTTATGATTTGGGGAATTGTCGCAATGTTATTCAGTGCTTGGATCGGATCACTATTTAATGTTGCTGTGACCTAATATACTTTGTGTATCTGATCACAATATTTTAATCCAATAAATTATTATAGGTTTTGAGTAGTTATTATTCATGAGTTCTCCTAACTTTTAGATACTTATATTACATATGATCTAACCTGATTAGAGGTCAAAACTAAGATACTCAATCATCTGCTTCAAAGATTTTTAAAATTAACATAATACACCTTATACGAAATGACCAGTCTAATAGCTTACCTTTTCCCTAAAAAACAAGAGATTAAAGCAAGTAACAGCAGAGCTTTTGAGATCACTGAATAGTCATCACTAGGAACAACACCGGCATAATAAAAAGCCGTTGTCATCAACCAAAAGCCTAAAAAGAAGAATAGAAACTTAGATTTAAATAAATTTGGAATTTTTCCAAATTTTTCAATCATTTTCTGAGTCGTAATGTCCATCTAAACCTCCTATTTCACAGCATCTTGAACCGCTTTTTTCATATGCAGAATCATGTCTAATGGCGCTGCATTGGCTTCAAGTCCTGATTTAAGACGCTGAACATAATTCAATTTTAAAGGACGATAATAGGGCAAATATTTTTCACCATATTTGGCCTTAAATACCTTCCGTTCCTTCGCCCATAAGGTTCCGACCTGTTTACGTACCCCTCTAAAACCGTAATAATTTTCTAAAATTTTCAAATGTTTCTCAAAATAAGCCTGTTTTTCTTCTTCACTTTTATCAATGCACTGATTCCAACGATTAATCAGCACCTCACCTTGCTTCTGCACCTTGCTATAAGATTCAGATCCAATTCGCCAAGTCCAATCAAACGCATTTTTCTCCCGCCCCTCTAAATCATCTTTGATTGAACGCTTTTGCGTTAATCGCACAAGTTCATAGTTGCCAAATTGAATCGGAGCATCAAAGATATAAGAGAATTTTTCAACACCATCAATATGCTGTTTCAGCGTGCTATTCACTTGGTCAATCGGTATAAGACCATCATAAATTTGAAGACTATCAATATTGCAAAAAAGATAAAATTTCATTGCCAAATAATTTTCGGAATAATTTAAAAAATCAAAGTCTGAACGGGCAAAGTTTTCAGGTTCAGTTTTAGCAATTTTAATTAAATCTTCAGTGAAAACATCATCACGAACAATGTTCGGCTTGATAATTAAGTCAAATGTAGGATGCCCTTTTTTCTTTTGCTTAAATCGCTCTTTTGGAGATAGTGTCAATTGATAACGCTCAGTCCATTTCTCAACAAATTTTATAAACTCTTCGTTATTATAAAACTTCATATTCACTTCAGCAAAAAGGACGCAATTCGACCGGACAATCGCATCTTGCAACTTTTGCATCGCAAGTTTAGAAAGAATTGAAAAATAGATCATAACAGCACCCCAAAAGGAATTATTTCAATCAAAGTAGCCTTTTTTTTGGAATTTAACAATAGAGATTTAAAGTGATTTAATTTTAAATCACAGAATTTAATACATTAAATTTTTTAAAAAATTGATCATAAATTCCTTATTGGGATTTAACAATTTAGTAGTTCCTAGCGATTTGACCCAATCCCTGCAATCTGATAATTTGGATCTAGATATTGCTGTTTTTATTAGGTCTGCCAAACCTTTGTTTTTTAGATATTTTTGTCTGATTCTCAAGGGTTTAGCCAACCTTTCGAGAATCAGCATCTGCCGATTCATCATTACTGCCATTTTGATGAATTACATCGGTGTAGCTGCGTGCGTGAGAAATCTAGCTGGCGCGGCCGCAACGAGGGCTGAGGGGTGTGATTCCCCTTTTCTACTCATTCCATTCGATCTTCTTTTAGGTCGGGGAACTGTAGTTGGGCGACAAGGACACGGGAACTTAGGCGACTAAGTAAACCCTGCCAATTTTGAGAGGTTGAGAGTTTTCAAGGATGGATAAACTCGTTAATAAACCCTACGAGCTGTTAGCGATGACAGACGTATGACCAACAGGTGGGCTTTTGCGGTTACGGTGACGTAACAGGATTGCAAGTCGAAAGATGGCGCAATCGGTACTCAGACTGTAGTTTGGTGAATTTGTCGTGATGACATTCCAAGCTGCAAAGCTGAGATCAATGGATAGCTCAAGCCTGTAATTGCGTGTCAGCCGTTTTAAACGGTCAAACTCGCATTTGGTAGTGAAAGTGCTTTACCTGCTTTGACGATTTGTAAACTGTATTAATGCCCCTAATTTCTTGGAACTACGGGGGGCGGAACATGGAACACAGAGCAAATTCAGCAGATAAGCGATCTACACGTTAAGACAAGGTTGGATAACTTGGGACGCACTCAAGACCGTTTTGAGCATGGCATCTTTGAAATGAAGTGCAGGCAACATGCAAGGTTGTGGTTCGTGAGAATCTTTATGAGTGTTGGAGATCAGATTAGTAGATTCAGGTTGTTATTTAACTTGATATATCAGTTCGAGCGAATAAAAACGTAAGCGCTTCTTTTGGTAAAACAAAAGTTTAGATGAACGAAAGTCTGAGCCGATGGTGGTTGATGTGAAATATCTAAAACAGTGTTTTGCTTGGGATTGGCTTCCCTAACAGATTGGCTTCTGTAATGTAGAACACTGAAAAACAGCAAATTTAATTTTTTTAAAGTTTGGCTACTGAGAAAAAATTAGGCGTTGGCGCGGTAATGGTGATGCACGTTAAAACATCAAAGATTAATAGCCAAAGCTATTCGAGTTCACTCACTCGTAAAATAGAGCCAAAGTCCTGAGCATGACTATAAACTGTTCTCCTATTTCGCTCTCATTTGCGTTTTAAGCACGTTTTTCTATTCAATATAGGTTTTTATTGGTAATCAGTGAAAAATCGCGAATACCCCCTATTTTTTGCGTCTAATCGTTATTACAGAGCGAGTGTCTACAAGCGAACATACAAAAAATCGCGCCTAGACTCTCTGAAAAACAATTTTTTAATATCAAAATCTTAAAAACAGTAAATTACTTGCAGAAAATTGATGTCTAGACCGAGCGAAGCGAGCAAAAAAGCTTTATGAGCGAAGCGAATTCATTCTTGCTTTTGCTTTTTTTCAAATTCACGAAAATATAGGCCAAAAAATTGCCCCTCGAATCGAGCGAAAGCGAGATTCAATAGAGTTTGAGCGTAGCGAAAACATAGGGCAATTTTTCATTCCTTGGGCTTTTAATTATTTTTAATGTTTTTAAATGTTTTTAGATAAGCTGAAAGCGGTTATACAAAAGGGTTTCCTCGGTTATATAGCAACGTTTCCTCGGTTATATAGCAACGTTTCCTCGGTTATATAGCAACGTTTCCTCGGTTATATAGCAACGTTTCCTCGGTATTTGACAACAGATTTTTATTATGTTGTTATAGCAACATAATAAAACCGTTGCTATATAGAACAACATGACAGACTTAGTCGTAAAATCAAATAAACTTGTTCAAGCCTTACAGACTCTAACCTTAAGTGAAACTCGTCTTTTACAGCTTGCTATTGTAGATGCTCGAGAAACAGGACAAGGTTTATCAACTGATGAACCATTAGAACTAAGTGCCATTAGATATGCGAAAGCTTTTAATGTTTCTCCAGATGCTGCTTATTTAGCTTTAATTGAAGCAGAAGACTCACTATTTAAGCGACAATTCACAATTACAAATGAAGATGGAAGTCTAACGAAAAGTCGTTGGATTCAAGATGCAAACTATAGAAAAGGTGAAGGTCGAATTCTCGTTACATTAACGCGTGTAGTTATCGAACATGTCACTAAAATAGATGGGTTTGAACAATATTTCACAAGCTATCATCTACGAAAAACATCTGAATTTAAAAGCGTCTATGCAGTTCGTCTGTACGAATTATTAATGCAGTGGAAATCTATAGGGAAGACCCCTCTTTTTGAATTAAATAAATTCCGTAGCCAATTGGGTATTGGTGTAAACGAATACACCAGAATGGAAGCATTTAAGAGACGTGTACTTGATATTGCTATAGACCAAATTAATGAGTTTTCAGATATCAATCTGAAGTACGAACAGCATAAAAAAGGACGCTCAATTTCAGGTTTTTCATTCAGTTTTAAACAAAAGAAATTAACTCATGAGCATATCGAGAGCAAGAGAGATTCTAATACTTTAGATGCCTTCTCAAAAATGACCGATAAACAACGCCATTTTTTTGCTAATAAACTTTCCGGACTACCAGAGATGGGACGATATTCAGAAGGTACTGAGAGCTATCAGCAATTTGCTTTACGTATCGCTGACATGCTTCAAGACCCCACTAAATTTGAAGAGTTACATCCTTACCTTCAAAAAGTCGGGTTTAAAGCTGCCTAAATTATAGACTTGATCATTTGTCTATTAGACAGTCTAATAGACAATCAATTTTGACAAGTTTAGGCATAGGTTTACAGCATGAAAACCCTTACAGTTCTTGAACTTTCCAAGCTGTACAACATCAATAGACAAACAATTTACAACAACATAAAGAAAGGAATTTTAAGTAAAAATTCTGATAATAAGATTGATCTAGCAGAAGCCATACGCGTTTTTGGGGAACCAGTTAAAAAACAGGATGTAAAAGAACCTGTAAAAATAGACAGTCCAAATTCGGCAGAAGTTTTACTGCTTAGACAACAAATAGACATGCTAAAAAATCAGCTTGATGATGCCAAAGATCGGGAATCTTTCTATCAAAACCAAATTGAAACGATGCAACGTCTATTAGAAGCCCCAAAACCTAATATGACTACGTTTACCGATCAAGAACCAGTGCAACACAGCATGGCCAAAACAGATCCCGAACTGGACACAGCAGAAGCTAAACATGACGGATTGGCTACTCCGGAGCAGACAGAAAATAAGCGTATTCCGGTGCCGGAGCCGGTTGAACCGGAGCAGCCGAAAAGAGGGTGGTTAAGCCGGTTTTTCTTGCCGAATGGCTAAGGGTACTATTCAACTGAGCTAATCAAAGTTGTAAGGATTTGATTAAAGAATAGCCATATTACGTGAAAGATCACAAAAAAAAGCCCGTACAGGGATGTTCGGGCAAAACTAGGGAACTATA